>JABSPC010000713.1 GCA_013215515.1 Crocinitomicaceae bacterium | reverse complement strand
GCCCACATGGATAAGAACGCTGGATTTACATAGGTTAGCAGGCCATTTAGGTCGGTTGTGGTAATGGCGGTTGAGGAGGAATGAATGACGAAGTCTTTTTGCTGTAAGTTTGAATCTCTATGCTCAATTTCTGAAAGCATGTTGTTAAAAGCATCGGTCAGAAGGCCTATTTCGTCATTACTTGTTTGGATTGCACGCAGAGAGTAGTCTCGGCTTTCTGATACCTTTTTTGCAGTGCGAGTTAGATGTTCAATCGGTTCGGAAATTCGTTTTTGTAGCGTGGAAGATAGCAAAAATGTGACCAGTAAAATCGTAATGAAAATAACAGTAACAACCAGTATCATTTGTTTCTGGAAAGCGAGAAATCGACTGAGATCCGATTGGATAAATACGGTTCCGATTTTTTTCCCATCAACAGTAATGGGCTCTGCTGCAAGTGCCCACTCATTTCCATTGTACGGTTCCATCAAGGTTGGAGTGTCTTGTGGATCAGCGTCAAACCCTTTGCGCCGATAGGTTGCCAATATAGAATGATCGATGTTGCTTACATGTGCATAGGCTGTTGCGGGGTGCTCTCTTAGTGATTCGAGTATACTCGCTACATCGGTTTCATCGTTAAAATGAACTGCGGCTGAGCAGTTATAAGCGATCATTTTTGTTTGTGATGAAAGCTCTTCAGCCAAATGTTTTTTAAACGACGCCATTGCGAATAAAATGACTAGAATGCTAGATGCGGTCAGGGCTACAGAGCTGACCGTCATAATGATAGCCAAAAGCTTTTGTTTGATGGAAGTGTCCTGAGGAGATTTTTTATGCTGTTTTACTTCATGCATTATTTTCTCCTCTCATTGGTTGTATTTTGACCAATCACTCGATCCGCAATACGCTTTAGCATGGAACGAATATCCAACTTTGCCTCGATGGCTGATGTACTGTTGATTTCAAAGGCGACCTTGGAGTTCTTTTTGATGAATCCGATTACTCCGCCATTTTCGATGAAATTATCACAGTCGCTAATGGTTAGGATCGGCTTATTATTGATAGCCTTGATAATTAATTTTAGCTTTTTACTTTCCGATTTTGAGATGTATAGGACGTGGCATTGTTTGAGCATTTCGTAATTAACAGTGTTGTTAAAATACTTGATCATGACGATATGATTTTCAAGAGATTGCCCTTCTAGTTCTTCAAATGCATCTCCAAATGGATTGTCCCCAAGAACTCCAATCGTAATGGTTTCATCCGGAACATCTCCTTCGGGCCATTTTACGAACGAAATGAATTTATAAATAAACCCAGCCTGAATGTCATATTCGCCAAAAGACTTGATCTGAGCGGAAACGTTCGTTGCTACTGCTGTAAAGAAAAACAGCGAACAGATTAAAATTGTACATCCTTTTTTCATTACAACAGGTTTCAAAATATCTTTCTAATATTCGATGTGGAGTTTCACTTGTCACCACATCTATATAGGCTCCTACATTTCTCCAAATATAAGATGACAGTTTATCATTTTTACCTGTTAATTGTAAGTTTTTTTATGATATTTCATCAAATTTCAACGTATTACCTTCAAGTGGGAGGCCTTTCTTGTTAAGATAACATGTGTAATTGTCATAAATTACAGCAGGTCGGAGCAATTAGATCTGAAAAAATATAATTTGATATCACTACTGTCCGGTAAAACGTTGGCCTCTGTAAAAATCGATGAAATCATGAGCTTTAATGGTCAAATTCCTTAGGAAACGTGCTCAAGTTCAGAACCCAAAGGAAATGGCGATCAGCGTTATCTTCTGTTCATAGGGTTCTGCTGTCCGGGACAG
>JABSPC010000712.1 GCA_013215515.1 Crocinitomicaceae bacterium | reverse complement strand
GATGAGGAGGAGGGAATTCAAATCTTAGAACGATTTTTTGTTAAAGGGCATGATGAATGTGCAGATATTGTAGCCGATACGTGTAAAGATTCTTACAAAAGATTACTCCGACCTTCTCTCGAAAATGAAGTTTTAAATGTAGCCAAAGAAAAAGCAGATAAAGAGGCAATTAATGTCTTTACAAAAAACCTACGTCAATTATTATTAGCCCCTCCACTTGGAGCGAAGCGTATTTTGGCAATCGACCCTGGATTTAGATCCGGCTGTAAAGTTGTTTGCATTGACGAACTCGGTAAGCTGTTAACGAATACAACTATTTTTCCTCACCCACCGCAAAAAGAAAGTTCAAAGGCTTCTTCGAAATTATTTCAATTGGTTCAAGCCTATAAAATTGACGCTATTGCCATTGGGGATGGAACAGCCGGTAGAGAAACGGAGAACTTAGTTAAAAACGTTCATTTTGATAGAGACCTTGAAGTATTCGCTGTTCGTGAAGATGGCGCTTCAATTTATTCTGCAAGTGCTATAGCTAGAAAGGAATTTCCAGATTATGATGTGACCGTTCGTGGAGCGGTTTCAATCGGAAGAAGATTAATGGACCCACTTGCTGAGTTGGTGAAAATTGATCCTAAATCAGTTGGAGTTGGGCAGTACCAGCACGAGGTGAATCAATCTTCACTTAAAGATGCCTTGGATGATGTTGTTATTTCGAGCGTGAATTCAGTTGGTGTTGATGTAAATACTGCCTCTTCGTACTTATTGAGTTATGTTTCTGGATTGGGACTTTCAATCGCCGAAAATATTATCGCATATCGAGATGAGAACGGTCGAATTGATTCTAGGGATGAATTGAAAAAGGTGAAAAGACTAGGTGCAAA
The DNA here is from genome assembly GCA_013215515.1 of Crocinitomicaceae bacterium. Classification (GTDB taxonomy): domain Bacteria; phylum Bacteroidota; class Bacteroidia; order Flavobacteriales_D; family Crocinitomicaceae; genus UBA4466. The sequence goes on along the minus strand of JABSPC010000712.1, from coordinate 808 downwards.
GGCATTTGAACAAGCCGCGGGTTTTATTAGAGTTAGAGATGGTAAGAATCGCTTGGATGATTCATCTGTACATCCTGAAAGTTATAAATATGTGAATCAACTTGCGAAAAAGAAAGGTGTCGCTGTGAATGATCTTGTTGGAAATAATGAAATTCTAGATGGATTGAAAAACGATGAGTTCCCTGAAATGGACGCCTATACCTTTAAGGATATGATTACTGAGCTTAAAAAACCAGGACGTGACCCGAGAAAGAAAGCGAAAGTGTTAGAGTTCGACAGTAGAATCAAAACAATCGATGATCTTCAACCGGGAATGTTGCTTAACGGTTTGGTAACGAACGTTACAGCTTTCGGTGCATTTGTCAATATTGGGATTAAAGAAAATGGACTTATTAATAAATCAAATCTAGCGAATGTTTATGTCGAAGATCCATCTCAATTTATTTCTCTTCATGAACATGTAGAAGTGCAAGTGATGGAGGTTGATATTTCTAGAAAACGAATCGGTTTGAAAAGAATGGTGTAATTTAATTGTTTAACTGCTACAACTCTTCGATATATTTTTACGTCACTATTAATGAGTGTTTGACATTAAACCTAATAAAGACATTTAACTATGAGTAATAAAAATTATATCGTTTTGATTTGTTTTCTTTCATGGACAGCATCAAGCATATCGTATGGACAAGTTAAGAACTTAGAGTATATTGAGAATAAAGGGCAATGGCATGAAAATGTAGAGTTCAAGGCAGATCTTGTTGATGGTTCTGTTTTTTTAGAAAGTAACGGTTTTTCGTTTGTTTTTAAT
>JABSPC010000711.1 GCA_013215515.1 Crocinitomicaceae bacterium | reverse complement strand
GGGACTCGAACCCCCGACCTGCTGATTACAAATCAGCTGCTCTAGCCAGCTGAGCTACATCGGCACATTGTTGGTATTTTCAATATTTGAAAGAACTTAAAAAGTACTCCCCGTTTCGTTTGGGGAGTGCAAATGTATGAAACTTATTTCTTTTGACAAGCAAAATTTGAAAAAAAATCAAAAAAAAAAAGGGTGAGAAAATCCCACCCTTACTGACTAATATGCAATTGACTGATTTAAGCCTTTTTAGACTTATGACGCTCAACTTGTTTTTTTAATGCTTGCACCGCAAGATCTGCAGCTTCTTCAAAACTCTTACACTGTTTCTTTGCAAAAAGTTCGCTACCTGGCAATAATAATTTAACCTCTGCGATCTTATTTTCCGAGGCATCATTCTTATCAATCCTCAAAAAGATTTCGCCAGCGATTATGCCATCATACATTAATTCTAATTTCTTCACTTTATCTTCAATAAATTGAACTAATTTTTGGTCTGCCGTGAAATGAACGGAATTGATTTTTAAATCCATAGTCTATTTTTTTTGACCCCGAGGGTGGGATTGTGAATAAATACTTGTTATCTCTGCGAACGAGTTATGAGTATATACCTGCGTGGCAGATAAACTAGCATGTCCCAATAGTTCTTTTAGAACTTCTAAACCGGCACCATTATTTAGCATATGAGTTGCAAAGGTGTGCCTTAGGACATGAGGGCTCTTTTTCTCTAGACCCGTCGCCTTTCCAAGGTAACGATTTATTTTCCTATAGACAAACTTTTCATACAGTTTTTTGCCATTGTTTAACACGAAGAAATTTCCGTGTGTCACGTGCAATTCAAGCCTCATAGAACGGTATCCCTCAACTAGCTTATAAAAATCCTTAGAAATTGGAATTACTCTCTCCTTGCTCCTTTTGCCTAGCACTTTAATTTGACTTGAATTAACATCAATGTCAATCAAGCCTATAAGCTCACTAGATCTAATCCCAGTTTGATAGAACATCTCAAACATTAATCGATCCCTTACCCCATCAAAATCCTCTGTAAACAAGCTCTCAGTCTTGGCCTCATCTAACTCCTGCCTCTGAGCAAATGACGGTAATCTCTTTTGATTTTTAGGACCTTTGACCATCTGCATCGGTGATGATTTAAGATATTGCTCCTTTACCAGCCATTTAAAGTAGGTCCGCAATGAAGACAATTTTCGATTGACCGAGTTATTTAGGTAATCGTTTTCGATCAAATCTACCATCCATCCTCGGACGAGCCTTGAATCAACTTCTTTAAGGTCTTCTATTGAATCTATATCGGCAAACTCTAGAAATTGCTTAATATCCTTGTGATAAGCCAAACATGTATGTTCTGAAAACCGTTTCTGGGTCGTCAAATAATCAATAAAACCATCAAGCATAAAAAAAGGAGCCATAGGCTCCTTTACGTATTTTGAATTGAAATGTTTCGATTACATATCAGCAGATTGCATTCTTTGCTTATATGAAGCACGAATTCTCTCTTGTCTCTTAGAAATAGAAGGTTTAGTGAATTGCTTACGCTCTCTCAATTCTCTCATCACTTTAGTTTTTTCGAATTTCTTCTTATACTTTTTGATGGCTCTTTCGATGTTCTCCCCTTCTTTTACTGGAATAATTAGCATATCTTATATTGTTTTCTTTCTATAATTCGGACGGCAAATATATAACTAAAAAATTAAAATCAACTTATAAATGTTAATAATTTTAGTGTAAATCTATTTTTTTCTTTTACCGTTATTTTAATATCTCTCTTGAGATCACAATTTTTTGGATTTCAGATGTACCTTCTCCAATTGTCATCAATCTTGCATCACGAAGAAATTTTTCTGCTGGGTATTCTTTTGTGTAACCATAACCTCCCATAATTTGCATTGCTTCATTGCCACATTTAACAGCAACTTCACTGGCAAAATACTTAGCAAAGGCTCCCTCTTTCGTCATGGGCAATTTATTGTTCTTCCTATAGGCGGCTTGAAACGTTAGCATTTCAGCCGCTTCAACTTCAGTTGCCATGTCCGCCAATTTAAATCCTATTGCTTGAAATTGTGCAATTGGTTTTCCGAATTGCTCACGTTCTTTTGCATATTTAACAGAAGCTTCATAAGCCCCACGAGCTACACCGCAACTCAAAGCTGCAATCGATACCCTTCCACCATCGAGGACTTGCATAGCTTGCTTAAATCCTTGCCCTACTTCACCTAAAACATTTGCACTTGAGACACGAACATTATCAAAAATTAGTTCAGCTGTTTCACTCGCACGAACTCCAAATTTATCCTTAATCTTTACTGCTGAGAAACCAGGAGTTCCTTTTTCAATAACAAAGGCTGTAATACCATTGCTATCTAGAAGTTCACCCGTTCTAACTAAGACAACAGCCAAATCTCCAGATAAACCATGTGTAATCCAGTTTTTTGCCCCGTTAAGAATCCAATCGTCACCATCTCTAACAGCAGTAGTCTTCATTCGCATCGCATCGGACCCTGTATTTGGCTCAGTAAGCGCCCAAGCACCTATATTCTCTCCAGAAGCGAGCTTAGGTAATAATCTTTGTTTTTGCTCCTCAGACCCATGGTAATAGATGTGACCTGTACACAAAGAGTTATGAGCTGCAACACTAAGTCCAACCCCACCGCAAACTCTCCCTAATTCCATGAGGGCTGTAGCATATTCCAAATATCCCATTCCGCTTCCTCCATATTCTTCAGGAATATAAACCCCAAGAAGACCTAGGTCACCCATTTTCTTCATTACATTAACAGGGAAAAACTCTTCTTCATCCCATTTGTTCATGTGCGGTCTTATTTCCTTTTCAGCAAAATCACGTACCATTTGTGCGATCATTTTTTGATTTTCGTCTCTCTCAAAATCCATGTTTAACTCGAATATAAGTTGATTAGTCCCCTAGTTTAATAGGCTACTAAATTAGTAATATTGTTAGAAAATTCTTTCAATTGTTCTTTTCCATTTAAAAAATCTAGAGATACTAAGAAATTGAAACCAGCAACCTCTCCTCCAGCCTTTTGTATTAATCTTCCTGCAGCTCCCGCAGAGCCTCCAGTTGCCAACAAATCATCATGGACCAAAATCTTTTGCCCAGATGAAACAGCATCAATATGCATTTCAATAGTTGAACTACCATATTCTAAATCATAACTGATGCTAAGTACCTTATGGGGCAACTTACCCTTTTTTCGAATTAAAATAAATGGAACACCTAGTTTCATTGCTAAAGGGTATCCAAAAAGAAACCCTCTACTTTCAATTCCGGCGACAGCATCTAAACTTGAACCCTTATACATCTCATAAAGATGATCAACCACTTCAAGTGACAATTCAGGATTCATCATTATAGGTGTGATATCCTTAAACACAATTCCTTCTTTAGGGAAATTCGGAATATCTCGGATTGCTTGGGAAAGTTTCGATTGTAACGACATAATTAAATTTTTAGATAGTTTCTAATTTTCAGAAATAATTCTCTATTAATCAGTTTTGACTCTAAAATATCTTCAATATGACTATAGTCTCCATTTGCCATTCTCATTTTAACGATTGAATTTGCCACTTTGTAATCTATGTATGGATGCTTCTTCAAGTCATCTATGGAACATGTATTGATATTAATTAATTGGATTTCATTAGCACTCAGAACTATCTTATCTATTACCTGATTGTATTTTTCATCATCAAATTTCCAAATTTCAAGAAGTTGCACTTTTTCAATATAACCACCAAGTTCATTTCGGTACTCAACAATTTTCTTCGCATAAAAATCGCCAATTCCGGGAATTGATTTTAATTTATCCATATCAGCTGAGTTTATGTCAACCTTTATAAATTCCTTTTCGACAAAAACAACTACTTCTTTCTTTACATTAAATTCAGGATAAAAAGTTGAATCCTTAATCAGACTAAATAACTCTGAAGAGATTACAAATATCTTTTTCAAATCTTCATTTGACCTTAGCCCGCGTTTCGAAAAATTCAGAACAACATCAACCTGTTTCTTTGATAATCCTAATTTCAACCAATCTTTCGCCAGATATTCATTTGGATCAAACGCTTCTGGTGGCACCTTAAATTTAGACGTCCAGACCTTTTTCTTCGAAAACTTCTTGTGCTCGCGTTTCTCGTCTATCTCCTCTTCAATCCGCTCTAATTCTTCAAAACTTATTTGAATCTTATCTTGACCACTGTAAGCGGCAATTATTCTCGGTGTATAGGAAATAAGGGCAGCAATACACAGCAACAAAAGTAGGCCTCGCCTATTCCTCTTCGAAATGGGCATTATACCTTTTTAATGGCGTTTTTGAATCGTATTAGCTCAGCTTTTGCCTTAGGCGCTAGAATAAACAATCCAATCATGTTTGGTACTAGCATTGCAAAAATCATTGCATCAGAGAATCCAATTACAGAACCTAATTGGGCGGCAGCTCCAATTACTACGAAACCACAGAATAAAAATTTGTACAAATATTCAACTTGTTTAGAACGTCCAAACAAATATGACCAAGCTTGATATCCATAATAGGACCAAGAAATCATTGTCGAGAATGCAAACAGTATTACAGCAACTGTTAACACAATCGGGAACCATGAAATATTTGAGGCGAACGCGTTTGACGTAACCTCTACCCCTTGCGTAACCTCTTCTCCATATGAGATAATAGAACCATCACCATTACTAATAATCAAAACCAATGCAGTCATAGTACATACTAAAACGGTATCAATGAATGGCTCTAATAATGCAACAAGACCTTCACTAGCCGCGTATTTAGTTTTAACTGCAGCATGAGCTATAGAAGCAGATCCAATTCCTGCTTCATTGGAAAATGCTGCTCTCCTAAACCCTTGAATAAGTACTCCAAACACACCACCTGCAATACCTAGTCCGGTGAATGCACCTGAGAATATTTCACCAAATGCTCTAGGAATTTCTCCAAAGTTCATCCCTAATATTATTAGAGCTGATAATACATATATTCCAACCATGAAAGGAACAATTTTGTCTGTTACCTTAGCTATTTTCTTAATCCCACCAATAATAACGACCCCAACTAAAACGGCCATTATCAATCCAAAGATCCATCCACTACCAGTAAGCGGCGTGAGCTTCGCATTTCCAACAAAACTTGAATTCACTACGGTCATTGTAGAAGAACCATCTGCAATAACAACGGAATCTCCTTCGACTGATTTAACTACACCCAAGAATTTAGTCGGCTCATTATAAATAACTTCAGAACCTATTAGTTTTTTTGAAATATCACTCTTTTTCAGATCTTTCCTTGTTGCAGAATAAACGATTGAATCCTTTATGAAACTTTCCTTCGTAAATCCGATTTCATTTTTCTTTTTAACGTTTAATTCCGTGATATAAACCGAATCATTGCGAACCTTAGACACTTTAAAGTCTCCCGATTCATAATAGCTATAATAGACTTGTTTTCCTTTTACTTGAGCAAGGTCTGTTGATTTAGTAACATCATCCTGAACATATGTTTCAAGCATTGCAAAAGCCTGATTGGACTGAAACATATTTCCTCCGCCAAATGAACCGCCAATACACATGATTGCAAAAACTACAGCTAAAATTTTACCTGCCTTAATAAATCCTTTGTCTTTTAAACCTTTAGAAAGATAATACATCGGCCCGCCGTAAACAGTACCATCCTCACCTATTTCTCTATATTTCACCCCAAGTGTACATTCAACAAATTTTGACGCCATTCCAATGATACCAGCTACGATCATCCAGAATGTTGCTCCAGGACCACCAATTGAAATCGCCACGGCAACTCCAGCAATATTACCAAGCCCCACCGTCGCAGAAAGTGCTGCAGTCAATGCCTGGAAATGAGAAACTTCTCCATGATGATCTTCGTCTTGTTCTACGCGAATTGTGTCTGGATTGTCTCCATCAACGGTATGTACGCTTGAAGAAGCCTCAACATGATCATCTCCGCCAGATTCTATCTCGTCGTATTTACCACGAACTATGTTTATCGCTGTTTTAAAACCACTAAAGTTGATCCATTTAAAATAAAAGGTAAAGAACAATGCTCCTGTTACCAGTACAATTAACACCCAAGGAATTTGAATCTCTTCAGTAAATGGGATTGCATAGAAAATAGCTTCAACAAACCAACCTGTTGCCGACCCAAATCCTTCATCGATTTTCTCGTCGAGACCTTTGTCTGCAGCAAAATTTAAAAATGGAGTAAGTAAGGCTAATAAACCTATTAAATATTTCATAGTGATTCTCTGATTCATTTTCGAAGAAAACAAATATAGCAATAAAAAGCTTGAGTTTTAAGTGATTTAGATGAGCGGTAATTAGCGCGTTAAACGGAAGTAGTCAACCAATTTTCCAATCTGAGAATCACTTCCCAAAACAAATAATTCAGACCCTTTTACAACCTTGTGTTCAACCGGTGGGGTAATTAGATAATCAATAGAATCAACTCAAGTAAGTCTGACAATTTGGATAGAAGTCTAGACCTTAGTAGTATATGCTATAATTCCCAGATCGTATTTCTTCTTCTTCTCTGCAATTTGAAATAATGCTTGTGCTCAAGTATCCACGCCATGATTAGATAAATCAACAAGGGGGATCCTAACGCAATGAAGGATGAATAAATAAATCCAAGTCTTACTTTAGAACTACTAATTCCAAGTTTCCTAGCCCACCATGCGCAAACACCGAAGGATTTTAACTCGAAAAAGAAGACTATTTTTTGAATCATTTTTTAATTCTTTAGAATCTTATTACCTACTTGGCAAGATAAGCATTTTTTACGACAGCAGTAATAGCGATATAGTCCTATCAGGCCTTGAGAATCATATGCATTCTCCATATTAACTCCAGAATTTTTCCATTTTTTTAAAACCGAATTACTCTCTGGTGAAATTGAGGTCAAAATTTCAATTGCCATTTCTTGATATTTATCTTCACAATTAGGCTCCGATAGATACCATAGAAATGGTACGACTCCATTTATTATCAACCCATTTTTAAAATTTGACGACAGCTTTGCAATTCCACCTGAACTTATAGAATCGTTACTCCTTTCAAAAACATTATTAAAAGCTTCGATAACATTATTAGCTGATCCAGCTTTAACGAGTAATTCAAGTTCCGATTCTCCAATAAGATGTGCAAATTGCTTTAGCCTTACCGTAGGAAAATTATTCGGTCTCGTTCCTTTAAAGTGCCATTGATTAGGCTCATTCTTGCCGGATGAATTATTCGTAAGCATTCCGCTTTCTGACATCATTAGCTTATACCGCTGAGAAGGGGTTAAATAAACCAATTGTGAATACGGCACAGACTTAATCAACTCAAGAAAGGCATGCTTATTCAAATTGGAGCCAAATGCAGCAGCCAAAAAAACATATAACGCGGAAGACTCTTCTGTCAAATAAGGCTTTATCAATTTTACTCGATCATTCAATTTCTCTACTAATGATTTACCTATCATGGACTGTAGAAAAATAGGATCAACAGAATTCAATTCATTTTCGCATATTATCTGATTTGAACTCTCCAAGTATCTCTTGTGCTTGTTCCAATGATCCATGTCAATTAGATCTTTGAGTTCAATTACAGGGAGCTTAACACCATTCTGAAACACATCTTTGTCGTTTTCATAAACCACATGAAGAATCACATTATTATAATTATCATCAATATGATGCTTATGGACATACCAATCTGAACTTTTAACATGTATTTCAATATGTCCGTAAAAGGTAATTCCATCGAATCGAATTGATCCGTGCTTAAAATCTGGTCCCTTTAGAAGGGTATTATGAGATCCGAAATTTAATATTTCGACTTGAGTCCCGTCTATTAATTTTAATTGTGGATTGAGTATACGCTTGTTCTTCCAAACAAATTGGAGATATTCTTCGGTCATCAGTGTAGTAAAGGTTATTGGTTAGTGGACTTCTGAATCCTTTTAGATCCTTAGATGTTTCACTAGTCAGTTATTTTTGTGGTCTAAATATAAGATACAAAAAAAAAGCGCCTTGGATAAACGAAGGCGCTTTTCAAATTAAAAACTTTATTTTTTAATACTTCAAGTATTTCAAATATTTAGGGTCTGCTTCTGGTGCTGTCGCTGAATCAAAATCCATTTGAAGAACATCACCTTCAGTTCGTCTGTTAAACCCGTGAAGCAATTCAAACGTTTTCTTGTCAGATCTTCTAAACTTATTAATATAAGCTTCAGTCAACTTGGTTGTTTCGAAATCACCTATCACGTCCTCTTTTGGTTCATCAACGTGATATACACCATCTTTTAGCCAAACAATTCTTGCAATATTTTCTCCATCTCCAACTGGAATTATTCTTTTTGGATCAAGGCCTTTTTCCTCAACTAAGAACTTATAACAAGCTCTAGCTCTGTTTTCTGAAAGAATCTGGTTACGTGGGTTACTACCACGAGAATCCGTATGAGAACTCAACTCTAATTTCATCCCAGGATATTCTTCTAACAAGTCAAATACGAACAGTAAAGAATCTTTAGAGTTAATAGTTGAATCAACCAAAAGCTCCCAGCTATTAAGTGCGTAACGCACCTCAGGTAAACGAATTGGTTTCTTAGGAATCATAACCATATCTACAATGAAATCTTGGTTATAATCCAACCCAACCGTTGCTATCTTTTGACCATCAGGAACAGGGTGGTATTTAGTTTCGTCACCAAAGATGTGAATCTCATATGAAATTTCCTCATTAATATAACGAGTTCCATAAGTTGCATCTTCTGTTGGGCGCTTATCCCAGAAGACAGAACCATTATCGTCCGAATAACCTTCCCATTTAGAACCGTCAGATCCAACAACTGCAACTCTAACATCTTCTAGTACTATTGCTTGATCAACAAGCTCAGTAACATTTACTTTTAATGAGAATAAGTTTGGAGGCATAACGTAAGAATAGATATCAGGATTTGTTTCTCCATGAACACTTTTTCTTTCTGATGTAAAGTATCCTAAACGAGGAGTAACTTCAATCAGAGCGTAATCGTTATTCGGTCCGTTAATTGGAGAACCAAGGTTTGTTGGATTCTCCCATTTATTTTCTTCACCAACTCTCGCTACTTTGAAGATATCAAGTCCTCCCATTCCAGCCATTCCGTCTGAAGCATATATTAACTCACCATTCAATCCGAACGATGGGAATAATTCATTTCCTTTCGTGTTAATCCCAGGTCCCATGTTCGCAGGTGCAGACCAAGAATCACTTTTCTTATCGTATTGAGTGTACCAAAGATCTCTTCCTCCAAACCCTCCGGCCATATCCGAAGCGAAGATTAAGTACTTACCATCCATTGTACAAGGATGACCTACTGAAACCGAATCATTTGTTTTAAGCCCCAATATTTTAGTTGGTTCTTTCCATTCTGTTTTACTTTTCGCTTCAGACATCCAGATATCACAACCTAGATTTTCTTTTTTCATATTAGGACATCTAGTAAAGAACATTTTCTTGAAACGGGAATCAAACGCAATTGTACCTTCATTGTCAATTGTATTAACCCCATCTCCTTTAACTAAGTAGGGTTTAGTCCAATTTCCTTTCTTATCAACATCAGATGCCCACAAACTCATATATGACTCACCCGTTCTAGGATCAGAATCTTTACCAACAGCTCCATCTCTTGATGAACTCCAATACATTCTTTTTCCTTTTCTATCACCAAACATTGGCGCCATATCGTATTGATCCGTATTAATGGCAATTTGATTCTCAATTACATGTTTTGTTTTTTCAGCAATAAACTCGTTGTTTCTGCGACATGACTCAAGACCAACAGTAGCTAGATCACTATCTGGAACAATTGCCAAGTAAAGTTCATATTGCTTAATAGCCTTCTCATACTCAGTCATCATCTTAAGCATTTCAGCGTTCTTCAAGTGAACATCCGCTTCTTCGTCTTGATAATCCAGCAATAAAGCTGTAGTGTACCAATTGTTAGCTTCTCTGAATTGCTCAGTGTAACGGTAACATTCGGCAGTTTTATAAGCCATCTCACCCTTCATTTTCTTAGCTTGGTTACCTTTTCGAGTTATTTTTTTGTACGCAACAGAACAGTCTTTTATTCCATCATAATATCTCTCACTTGCAAATGTTACACGTGCTTTTTGAACAGCTTTGTTTTGAGCTTGTGATACTGAAGCTAGGCCCAGTAAGAATATCGTTAAGCCAATTTTAATCTTCATAAAATGTCTTTTTTCAGGTCTTAATTTACTGCCAATTCCCTCGGCGTATGGTTATTCATGTGCGTAAAAGTAATAAAAAAAGTAATTGATAAGTTCGCAATTTTTATTATTTCACAATCGTTTTAAATTACAACGTTTCTAATTAGTCTACATAGGTATATTTCTCCCATTTCTCTATCACTTTAGCAAATCCCTCTGGAAGCTCTGAACTCAAGCGTATATATTCATCTTTTGACGGATGATTAAACCCCAAAGTTTTAGCGTGTAAGGCCTGCCCCTGAAGTAATTTGAAACAATTTTCAATGAACTTTTTGTACTTGGAACTTGTTGTACCCTTTAGAATAGAATCACCACCATATTCTAAATCATGAAACAACGGATGTCCAATATATTTCATATGAACGCGGATTTGATGTGTTCGTCCAGTTTCCAATTTACATTCAACTAAAGTGACATATCCATACCTCTTCAACACTTTGTAGTGAGTAACAGCATGTTTTCCATTATCTCCCTCTGGAAAAACAGTGAACACTTTTCTATTTTTTATTGAGCGCCCAATATGCCCCGTAACAGTTCCATCTTCTTGCACATCTCCCCAAACTAAGGCTTGATATCTTCTTTCGGTAGTCCGATCAAAAAATTGCTTTGCTAGATGGGTTAATGCATGTTCAGTTTTGGCTACAACTAATAAACCCGTTGTATGTTTATCCAATCGATGAACCAAACCAGGTCGGCTGTACAGATTATCTCCTTTATCAGGAAGGTTTTCAAAGTGATATATTAATCCATTCACCAAAGTGCCCGTATAGTTCCCTAATCCGGGATGAACAAGCATATTTGGAACTTTGTTTACGACTAACAAGTCGTCATCTTCATAAACAATATCAATTGGAATATCTTCAGGAATCAATTTATTTTCGCGTATTGGAAATGGCAATTCCATGGTAATGATATCTCCTGGCTTTACTTTATAATTTGATTTAACAGGAATTTCATTGGAGAAGACATTGCCTTCTTTACACGCTCTCTGAATTCTATTGCGCGTCGTGTTTGGCATTCTATCAAGTAGAAACTTATCGACCCTTAAAAGCTTAAGCTTAGGATCAGCTACAAATCTAAAATGCTCAAAGAGCTCTTTAGTGTTTGTTTCTTCTAATTCTGGATTTTTTTCTTCCGTCATAAATTGGGGTTCTACATTTAGTAATGTTAGAACTTTAAAAAGGTAAACAACAAAGTCTAATTTTTTCTGACTTTATGAAGTTTGTTGACTCCAGCCACCTTTATAAAGTACATTCCGTTAGGAAGATTACTCATGTCAATCGTCGGGAATTCAGATTTAAGAATTACCTGACCTTGCATATTTAAGAGTTCTGCTCCTTCAAATTCCTTGTCCATTTTAATGGTCACATTCGAATTGGTAGGATTTGGAAATATTGAGACATTCGCTTCGGCCAAAGTGAATGTATTATTTTCAATCCCAAGAGTAACGTCCATGCCCGTTGAGAAGATTGGCCGAATCATTACAGATCCTTCAATATTAGATTGATTCCAAGATGCTCCACCATCATTACTATAGAATGTATGATCATTATTCACAATGTTTCTATCCAATCCAACGTTCAATCTATCCGATTCAAATTGACGCCATCCAATATAGAATGTTCCTGTTACTAAAGTCCACATGGTATCAGGCAGCATATAATAAGTAAATATGTTCTGATCATATCCATAGGTTGGAGTTCTAGGGAAGAACAATTCATCTTCATACATTACCGTATCTGGTTCTCCATTAAGATCACTCCAAATAGTCAACAGAAATAAATTGTTTGAGACATCATTAACAGAAGGAACAAAATGAATCATTGCGCCAATTAATGAATCAGCCTCATAAGGTGTATATTGAATAGCCAATCTTGATTGCGTTCCCGTTGGTCCATAAGCCAGCTCGGCACTTCCCTCGTCGT
>JABSPC010000710.1 GCA_013215515.1 Crocinitomicaceae bacterium | reverse complement strand
CCCAGTTATTGTTCCATGAGTCGATTACTGCTGGGTACTTTTTACCCCATTTTTCTTCCAAATGCAAAAGCTGATCTTCCGCTGTTTGCTTATTAACAGCTTTATAGACCGTTTTAAGATCGATCATGAACTCCTTTTGAGTTGAATTTCAATGCAATTCTCTGTTGTAAGGAAGGCGCTATCCTGCTTTTCCAATTCAATCAATAGCAATGCTTTTTTATAATAAAAAATCCTCTTTTGTTTCTTATTACAGCTCATGTCCAAATAGTCAATTTCCTTCTGGTAATTTTGAATCCTTGTCATTAACTAGCTCAGTTCTGCATAAATCTCATCGCATTTTGAACACAGTTCCGTTCTTTCATTACAGTACTTCTTTTCCATTTCAAGAGCCATATGATAGGTATCTGCCAACTTGTTAAACTGAATATAAATTTTTATTTTTCTTGCGTAGGCATGCACTAGACCCTTGGGATGATTGTTTACACAGAGAGAAATGTACTTATCACTATTATAAATTGCAGAGTCGTAATCCCCGAGATCCATATGATACGTGACAAGTTTATGCGTTACTCCAATTTGATTTTTTTGATTTGATTCCTGAGAAAAAAGCGAAAATGAACAAGTCAAGAATACGAGTAAGCGACCGATATTATTTCTTCTTGTTTTCATATCAGAAAATAACTTAGTCCAAGTAAAGCAATAGAACCGTCTATTAAACCCGCACAGTAGAAGTCCGAGCGTTTTTCAGTCATGAGAAGGACCAGCGCAATTTGAACGAGTACGGCACCATAAAACGACCAATTATAAAGAAGGTCACAATTAACGTAAACCATAATTGCCACAAACCCAATAAGCAACACCAATGATACAGCCTTGGAGGCCTTCACGCCAACAACTTGTGGAATGGTGCGGTGTTCCTTTAAATCATATTTTAAATCGCGAATATCAAATGGAATTGTAACGGCCAAAACATAAAGGTAATGTGCAATTGAATAGAGAATAACATTCGTAAACCACTCTTCATTAACCATTGGAAACGTGATCAATACTGCAACCCAAGAAATTGCAATCAAATGAATTTTTAAATGGGGGATTTCTCTCATGTTGCTTCCACGCAAGCGAAATACATATAGAAAAGAGATGGCTCCAGATATCCCTAGAACAATAATGTTTAATTGTGTAGTGTTCCAAACAAAATAAAGAGCGACCAAAGTGAGAATACTACTGATTATCGTTAAAACCGCCAGTAACGTTCTATTTGTGTTCACCCAAACCAACCATGGGGTTTGTTTTAACGAAGCCGCTTTAAATAATCGTTGCCCATTATAAACCGCGAACGTCGAAAAAAAGGCAAAGAGACCGTAATAGCACCACTGTTTTGCTCCAATAATACTAGCAAACCCTGCACTTAGCACTCCTGTTGAGAGAGAGACAATGATGTTTAAGTAAACTATATGTTGAAAAAGCTTTTTGATCTTGCGTTTCTTGATTCAGAAACTAATTTAAGCTTTTTAAAACACGATCTACCTCTATTTCAAGCACACAGTCGCAATCTTTCAGCTTAGAGCATGGCTCACAATTTTCATCAAAAACAATAATTTGAACGTGCTTTCCAAGTGCTTTCCAGCGATCAGGGTGAATCGGGCGTTTTGGTGAATATAAGCCGACTGCATTAACTCCCAAATACCCCGCGATATGTAATGGCCCTGTAGAACAAGCAACTAAGTTTTTCGCGTTCTGAATTAAAACCATTAGTTGTTCTAGACTCAACTTACCCGTTGAATCTATGGCGTTTTCATTCTCGGGAATAACATCTCTAAACTGTTTCCCTTCTGCCTCCGTTCCTGTGAAAACTACCTGCTCGCCTTGTTCAGAAAGTATTTTAGCCAACTCCATGTATTTCTCCAAAGGCCATTCTTTAGCACTACCTTGTGACTTTGGGTGTAATATTGTAAAATCCTTGAGGTTTTTAAACGTCTTTGGTAATTCAACCTGATTCACTTTAAAATTAGCTGTAGATTTCACTATTTCATCAAGCGAAGGAATCTCTTTAAGGCCATGTGGTCTGAGCAATTCATGGTTCAATTGAGACTCGTGTAAATTCGATTTTCTTCTTGTAAAACTCACTCGATGCGAACAAGTCAATAAATGATAAGCTCGATGTGACGTTCCAATCCTCATCCCAATTCGTGCTTTTTTTGCCAATGAAGCGATTTCTTTATCGGGAAAAACGTGAATTATAACATCGGCCTCTAATTTCCTAAAGGCTTGAATTTTGTCCGTTTTAGGTAGGTTTAAGTAATCATTCCAATCCTCAAATTTATCGACAAAGTCGTATGCTTCGACAATAGACTTCGTATATCCCTTCCCTAGAAAAATAATATTCACCTCAGGCCATTGCTCTTTAAGCCATGCACAAATGGGTAGGGTGAGCATTACATCTCCAATGCTATCCGTTCTGCTTATTATTACGTTTTTATTATTTAAGTCCACTACTGTTGATTTAGTCTTCTTAATTCTTTATACTTAAAAATATTCGATTGAGCGCTTATCTGTGCAATCTTAAATCCCATTTTACCGTCTCGAATACCACCGTTAAGCAAATACATTGATATAAATCGGGTGAATCCACTTAAATACGGTTTAAGAATGGAGGCCTTCTTACCCGCCTTATGCATCTTCATGGCAGTAAGGGTAGAATATTTGTCTGCTCGTGCTCTGTGCCCTTTAAATGAGTAATAAGAGAAGTGCTCTAGGTGTCCCGTTAATTGCTGAACAGTTAGGTTAACAGGATAAACAAGTTCCTCGTGAACAAACTCGCCTTCCCACGAGCATCCGCTTTTTGGAAACAACCTCAATTTAACGTCAGGATACCAACCACTGTGCTTGATCCATTTTCCACAATAATTCGTTAATCGACTCACCGTATAAACCTCTGGGTCATTCAGTTTTTTAAGGTCCAATATTGCGTTCCGCAGCTCATCATCGAGTGCTTCATCAGCATCAATAGAAAGAATATAATCGCAATTTGCTAAAGAGTTCAAGTAATTTTTACTCGCTGCATACCCTTCCCATTCTCGTTTTTCAAAAACAACACCATGTTCTTGACATATCGATTCGGTTCTATCCGTTGAATAGGCGTCCAGAACAATTATTTCATCAGCGACGTCTTTTATCGATCGAATGCATCGATCAATATTGCGTTCTTCATTTAATGTGATTATTGTGGCAGAAATTTTCATTTTGCAAATTCCACACTTCGAATTATGGCTTGAACTTCTCTCAGAGGATGCGTCCAGCTTGTTGTTATAGGAGCGTCTACATATCCACTCAAACAAATCAGTTTTTTCGTTTCTGGATTCACAAAATGATAGGACCAGAAAGCTCCACCCGTACTACGAATCGGCCTACCAGTAAACATAAACATTCCTCGCATTTCATATCCGTCTATAGTTCCTTTGGCATTTTGAATTTCATTTCCTTCAGGGTAAATCGCAGGTTCATATTGAGTTCCCATAAACAATCCTTCAATTTCGTGCGGCACATTGTACTTCAACATTGTATCTCTTGCCTTCAACAGAGCCTCATGACTAAATTGAATTGAATCAATAAAGTCGTATTGATAAATCATCAATCCAGAAAAAATTGCACCTACATCTTGCGTTCCAGTTCCTGCAAACTCAATCGGTCTTGAAGCTGGCGGAAACTCAATCCGATAGAAATTATCGCGACTCGTTACAATAGATGAGTTAGATGGCAAAACCACATCAATTCCGAAGTTTTCTTTGATTTTCGTACGAATCGTTTGTGTTTTCGTTTGATCGAAATTTATTATTAATCGGCGCCATTCTATTTCATCAAACGCATCATGTACGTTGTCTAAGCCAGACGAGCATGTTTTTACAAGTTGAGCGTAATCCTTGGCAGTAATATCAACCACGAGCTGCCCCCTTGCCCAAACGTCATCTCTTTTTACAATCGAACCGTTCTTTCCTTTATAATCCGGGTCAATGTTTATGAATAAAATATTCCGATACCGCTTAACTCCTTGTGAAAAATGATTTGGTGTTTTGTGAATTAATTGAAATGTTGCCACATCTGGCAAATAAGGCATAATCCACTGCGTAAGATTGGTGTCAAGGCATTCCTTTAAATCCGACTCCCATATACCTTTATCAGTTACAACAAGGATTTCTCCTATTTTTCCCGCTATTGTTAATTCATTGGATCTTAGGTCACAACTGAGGGTTGCAAACAAGACCATAACAGAAATTATAAGCGTATATGATTTCATAAATAATACTTTAGAGAACAAAATAGCAAAAATGGTGCAGAGTTTATTTCACTCTGATTTTCTGACCAATACTTAATCGGTTGATGTTGATTCTTGAGTTTAATCTTTTCAACTGAGATACAGATAACTTGTGTCTCTGTGCGATACTTCCAAATGTGTCCCCAGATCGAACCGTATAGTATTTTTTGGCTGTTGTCGCTCTAGGCGTTGTCGTTGGGGTTCTTGCCGTACCAGCCTTTACCTTCAATCGTTGACCAACATATATTTTTGTAGAGCTAAGCCCATTAATTCTTTGAACTTCTCTTACGGTTGATCCATATCGAGAAGCAATCGTACCAAGCGTTTCACCACTTTTCACTTTGTGGTATGAGTACGTAGTATTTGTCGATGGCGAAGTTGCCGGTTTTGTAGCCGGCTTAATTACTGGCTCTTTCACCTTTACGAATAGTTCAAACTCTAGCTTATATAAACTATCTTCTAGTGTTACAAGGTTTCCAATCTCATCAAGAGGTAAAGTAACACAGTATTTACGGTTAACTCCTTTAGGAATATAGCTTTTCTTGTAAATGGGATTCAATCTTTTAATTTCGTCCTCATCAAAATCCAACAGTTTGGCAATCGTTGCCATGTGAACCCCCTTTCTAACACACATGGTGTCTAACTCATTGTACGAAATAGTCGCCTCAGAAGGAATAATGTTGTGCTCAGCGTAATACGTTAGTAAATAAGATGCTGCAATGAAATTAGGAACGTATCCTTGTGTTTCTCTAGGCAAGAATGGTCGAACTTCCCAGTACGTCAACTTGTTACCTGATCTACGAATAGCCTTGTTCACATTTCCCGGTCCTGCGTTGTACGCTGCCAAAGCCAAGTTCCAATCATCGTACATTCCGTACAAACTCTTCAAATACATGCAAGCTGCTTCTGTCGCCGCTTCGGGGTCCATTCTTTCGTCAATGTATGAGTTTTCCTCCAAGCCCATCCAGCGTCCAGTACGGTACATGAATTGCCATAAGCCTAAGGCTCCTGCTCTAGATTTAACCTGCGGACGAAGTCCACTTTCAATCACTGATAAATATTTAAGCTCTATTGGAAGGCCGTGTTTTGCAAGTTTCTCTTCAAACATGTCGAAGTATAATTTTGATCTTCCGAGTACTACTCTTGCAAATCCTCTTCGCTTCGCACAAAAGAATTTGATTGTCTTCAATGTTGTCTCGTTGCACTCTAAATGAAATGGGCTCATTTCATTCATCTGGCTCAAACGCTCACAATACACCTCGTCAGAATAAGTAGGAACATCAGATGATTCATACCCCAATGCTTCAATTACAGAGTCGTAATTTCCGTTCGGCGATTGTTCGGCATAATACAATTTTAGGCTTTGCTCAATTGTTTCAACCATTCGTAGTCCACGAATACTGTCTTCCGTTGATTCGTCTGGTTGTCCAAACGCGCCTATTGAAAGACCTATAAATACTATCAGCACTAATTCTCTCATCACTTGTCCTCTGCTTTAGTTAATTGTTTAGAAAAACCTAACATCTCTTTCTCCTTAAAGTGGTCGCCTATTACTTGTATTCCAAACGGCATTCCATTCGAATGATTGCCCAATGGCAGCGATATTGCTGGATTACCAGAAAGGTTTGCATGAACCGTATAAATGTCTTGCAAATACATTGAAATTGGATCCGAAACGGCATCTAACTCAAACGCTGTTGTTGGCGTAGTGGGCAAAATGATGAAATCATATTTTTTAAAAATTTCATTCGTTCTATTTTGCAATACACGTCTTACTTTTTGCCCTTTCGTGTAATAAGCGTCGTAATAACCATGAGAGAGAACAAACGTTCCCGCCATAATTCTTCGTTGAACCTCAGGCCCAAAACCTTCGGATCTTGATTTCTTATATGTTTCTTCAACACCTTTAGCTTCTTCATTTCTATACCCGAAATGAACACCATCGAATCGAGACAAGTTCGAAGATGCTTCGGCTGTAGTAAGTACATAGTATGTAGGCACCATGTAATCCAAATATGGGAAAGAAACAGGGTCTACTTGATGACCGTCTGCTTTAAGCTTATCTATAACGCTATTGATTTTTTCCTTCACTTCAGGATCTAAACCGTCCATATCAAGGCTTTCTTGAATAACTGCAATTTTTAAATTTTGAATATTATCAGATGCCTCTGAATAGGCTTCAACATTATTTGTTGATGTAGTAGAATCAAACTCATCTGAGCCTGCCATGATCTCCAACAAGAGAGCAGCATCCTCCACATTGTTTGTCAACGGGCCAATTTGATCAAATGAAGAAGCGTAGGCTATTAAACCATAGCGACTAACCCGCCCATAAGTTGGTTTCAACCCAACCGTTCCAGTAAAACTCGCCGGTTGACGAATAGACCCTCCAGTATCACTACCTAAAGCGGCAGTACACATTCCCGAAGCCACTGCAGATGCAGAACCACCTGATGAACCGCCTGGAACAAACTTATTGTTGATTGGATTTAAAACGGGGCCAAAAGCCGAGTTTTCATTCGAACTTCCCATTGCGAATTCATCACAATTGAGACGGCCAATAATTATTGCATCCTCATCCAGCAATCGTTGAACCGCAGTTCCTGTGAACAGGGATTCAAACCCTACTAAAATTTTTGAAGATGCTGAAACTTTATGTCCTTTATAGCAAAGATTATCTTTCAGTCCAATGACCATACCGGCCAATTTTCCAACGGTACCATCTTTAATCTTTTGATCCACCAAAACCGCTTGGGCGCGACCTGTTTCCTCGAAAACTTCAAGGAATGCATTTAGATGTTCGTTTGATTTTATTGCCGATAGATATCCATCAAAAATACTTACAACAGTATCTCCTGAAGAAATCGCTTCCTTTACTTGAGCATAAGTGCGCAGCATTCGCGGTCTTTTATTTCTTTTCCTCAGAATCTAACACCTCAGCTTTCTCGTCTTCTTTGCCAGATGCTTCTTTAAACTCTTTAATTCCTTTACCAAGTCCTTTCATTAATTCTGGGATCTTTTTTCCGCCGAATAAAAGAAGAGCAACTACTAAAATTGCGATCACTTGCCAAGGTCCAAACATTCCTAATACCATCATATCTGATTTTTGATTAAAGCAAAGGTACTCAATATTCGCTAAAGAATCCTGTAACAGCGTGGGTTTCTGTTAATTTATTAAAAACAATGCCTTGTTAATTAAATTGTGACAGTGGCATGACAAAACCGTGTGATTTTTGATCGTTTTGGGTTAATCCCGCGATAAACTAATGCAATTAATTACAGAATCTACTTCAATAAAAAACCCGTATGGGCTAGCCGATACGGGTTTTCAATATTTGTTCGAAATTTACTTTAGCTTTCTCGCTACTTCAATTTCTTCGTAAGCTTCAATAATATCTAACTCTTTGATGTCATTAAACTTCTCGATGTTCAATCCACATTCGTAGTTATTTTTCACTTCTTTCACGTCATCTTTAAATCGTTTAAGAGATCCTAGAAGTCCTGTGTGAACAACAATGCCGTCTCTAATAATTCTAATTTGAGACGAACGTTTAATTAAACCTTCAGTTACGAAACAACCTGCAATCGTACCCACTTTAGAAATATTAAATACTTCTCTAATTTCAGCCGTACCAATAATGTTTTCTTCAATATCTGGAGAAAGCATTCCTTCCATTGCAGATTTGATTTCATCAATAGCCTTGTAGATGACAGAATACAATCGAATATCTATTTGCTCTTGCTCTGACAGTTTTCTTGCACTAAGAGATGGTCTTACTTGGAAGCCAAGGATAATTGCATCGGATGCAGACGCCAAGTTGACATCAGCTTCAGAAACCGCACCAACCCCTTTGTGTACAATATTTACTTGGATTTCTTCGGTAGAAAGCCCTAATAAAGCATCAGAAAGTGCTTCAATAGAACCATCCACATCACCTTTAATAATCAAGTTCAATTCCTTAAAGTTACCAACTGCCAAACGACGACCGATCTCATCAAGGGTAATGTGCTTATTCGTACGAAGACCTTGCTCACGATACAATTGCTCACGTTTGGTTGCAATTGACTTCGCCTCACGTTCGTCATCTAATACATGGAATTTGTCACCCGCCGAAGGAGCTCCATTAATTCCTAAAATAGCAACTGGCATTGCAGGTCCTACCTCAGTCATGTTCTGCCCATTCTCATCTTGCATTGCCCGAACCTTTCCGTGGTTTCTTCCTACCAATACGATATCTCCAACACGGAGAGTTCCTGCTTCAACAAGTATGTTCGTTACATATCCTTTTCCTTTATCAAGAGAGGACTCTATAACCGTTCCTGTTGCATTTTTATCTGGATTTGATTTAAGCTCTAAAAGCTCAGCTTCCAATTGTATTTTTTCAAGAAGGTCTTCAATGTTCAAGTTTTTCTTTGCAGATATCTCTTGACATTGGAACTTACCTCCCCAATCCTCTACCAAAATGTTCATCGTAGACAATTGTTCTTTAATCTTATCTGGGTTTGCTCCCGGTGTGTCAATTTTATTGATTGCAATAACCATTGGAACTTCCGCTGCTTGTGCGTGAGATATTGCTTCTTTCGTTTGAGGCATTACATCATCATCAGCTGCGATAATAATTACAGCAATATCCGTAACCTGAGCACCACGAGCACGCATCGCCGTAAAGGCTTCGTGACCAGGCGTATCAAGGAATGTCATTCTGTTTCCGTCTTTGAGTGTTACACTGTAAGCCCCAATATGCTGTGTAATTCCACCGGCCTCACCTGATATCACATCAGCATTACGAATTCTATCAAGTAAAGATGTTTTACCGTGATCGACGTGACCCATTACCGTAATAATTGGTGATCTAGGTTTTAAATCTTCTTCTTTATCTTCAACATCCGGAATAGATTCTTGAACTTCAGCACTAACGAATTCAGCTTCAAATCCAAACTCCTCAGAAATAATTTTAATCGTTTCCGCATCCAATCGTTGATTGATCGAAGCGAATATTCCAAGAGACATACACGCCGAAATAACATCAGTAGAACCAACGTTCATCATTGTTGCCAATTCCGATACCGAAACAAATTCCGTTAATTTCAAAATCTTCTCATCGTAAGCAGCTAAAATCTCTTCAGCTTCACGACGGTGGGCTACGTTTTCTCTTTTTTGCTTTCTATTCTTAGCAGCTTTCGACTTTCCTCCTTTATTCGATAGTCGAGCAAGTGTATCCTTAATTTCTTTTTGGATGTCTTTTTCAGTAATCTCAGGTCTGTCAGCACGTGCCCCCTTTCTTCCTCCTTGCTTACCTCTTCCACCATGGCTTCCAGTTCCAGTTCCAGTTCCTGGCTTGGCATGTTGTGCTTGTTGTGCTTGTTTGTTTACGTCAACTTTACGTACACGTTTACGTTTTTTACGGTCAACTGCTGATGGGCCAGGTGTTCTTGGCTTTTCCACAGGAAGAACGATTTTACCAACAACATTAGGACCAGTAAGCTTGGTTCTCTGAACACGAATTGTTTCTGGTTCAGTCGGCTTAGTTGGTTCCTTTTTAGGCTCCTCTTTTTTAACCTCCACAATAGGTGCTTCTGGTTTTTTTACTACAGCTACAGGTTTTGCTTCTTCTTTTTTAGGCGCTTTTGACTTCTTATCAGGTCGTGTCTTAGAATTGATCGAATCCAAGTCAATTTTACCTACCATCTTCACCTTCAATCCATCTTTAGCCCCGACTGCTTCCGCTGGTTCTGGAGTTGGTTCTGGTGTTGGTTCTGGTGTTGGTTCTGGAGCAACTGCTTCAACAACTGGCTCTGCTGTTGGTTCTGGTGTTGACTCTACAATTGGGTCACTTTCCGTTTCTGACTCAACGGTTTTCACCTCCTCTTGTTTCTTGTCTCTTAAAGAGATCGTTTCACGTTTTTCACGAACTGGAGAGCTCATTTTAGATTGCTTCTTCAGATCTTGGTCCGCAGCAAACTCTGTACGCAACATTTCGTACTGTTCCGGTGCTAGCTTTGTATTTGGGCTAGCATCTATCGATACCCCATTGCCTTCAAGAAACTCAACGATGGTAGCCATACCTACGTTTAATTCCCCTGCTGCTTTTCCTAATCTTATTGGTTTTGCCATCTATTTATGCGTCCTTTGATTATACTATTAAATCGTGTTAAATATACTGTTTTGTGCTGATTTACTCGAATTCAGACCTCAGTATTTTAAACACTTCTTGGATCGTTTCCTCTTCCAAGTCTGTTCTTTTAATCATGTCTTCAACTGTAATTTTCAATACCGATTTCGCAGTATCACATCCAATTGCTTTCAATTCATCCAGGATCCAGCTATCAATCTCATCTGCAAATTCTTCTAAATCTACATCTTCGATATCTACTTCCCCTTCTCTATATACATCTAACTCGTAACCTGTTAATCGGCCACCAAGTTTAATATT
>JABSPC010000071.1 GCA_013215515.1 Crocinitomicaceae bacterium | reverse complement strand
TTTTGGAACATTTGCTAAGGCAATGGCTTCGATTGGGGCATTCATTTCAGGTGATGAGCACATGATTGAATACTTACGCTACAATATGCGTTCTCAAGTGTTCGCGAAGTCTCTTCCTATGCCATTAGTAATTGGAGCAAGAAAACGTCTTGAGTTATTGAGAGATCAACCTCAACTCAAAGAAAACCTTTGGAAAATTGCAAGTGCACTTCAAACAGGGTTGGTTGAAGCTGGTTTTGATATTGGAGTTACAAACTCAGCTGTCACGCCCGTATTCTTAGAAGGTGGACTTGCTGAAGCAACGAATCTTACGTTTGATTTACGTGAAAACTACAACATCTTTTGTTCGATTGTAATTTATCCAGTTGTTCCTAAAGATACATTGATGTTAAGATTGATTCCAACGGCTTCTCATACACTTGAAGACGTTAGGTACACAATAGAAACATTCATTGCTGTTAAAGCAAAATTAGATAATGGAGATTACCAATCAGAAGAAATGGCAATTGTAGAAGTTGACACGAAATCTTAAAGTATTAAATATACTTTCAAAAATGCCCTTAGATAATCCTAAGGGCATTTTTTTTGAACAAAACTTTAATTTCAATAAATTAGCAAATGATTAAATCACTATTCACTACGCTCGCAATCATTTCATTATTCAGCCAAAACCTAAACGCACAATCTTTCACAGAATCAAGTGACACTTTAGGAGTGACTCATGAATATATCGACTCAACCTTAATGGGTGGTGGAGCTGCTTTCTTCGACGTGAACAATGACGACTTCTTAGACATCTACATTACAGGTGGAGATGGAAGAGATCAATTATTTCTCAATGATCAAACGGGAAACTTTGTCGAAATAGGAATAAGCGCTGGACTGGGTTTTACGGATTCAATCAAAACGAATGGAGTTATAGCAGGTGACATTAACAACGACGGCTTCAAAGACTTATTCATAACGACATCTGAAATACATCCAAACATTCTTCTTTTGAACAATGGCGACAATACGTTTACAGACATTTCAGCTTTAGCTGGATTTAATGAATTGGCTTGGAGCATGACTGCTTCGTTTGGTGACTTCAATCGTGATGGTTATATCGACATCTACTGCGGAGACTATGTGAAATACGTAAACCCGCCATTCTATTTAAGCATTTATGCAGGGTATCAAAATAATTTATATCTAAATGTTGGCAACAATACATTTCTCGATGTCTCGATCCCATACGGCCATACCGATACAGGAAGCACCCTCGCTACTACATTTACTGATTTTGACAACGATTCAGATATGGATATAATTATCGGGAATGACTTCGGCGCATTGTATGGTGGCAACGCGTTGCTTGAGAACCAATATCCAATTACTGACTATGATGACATTTCAGTAGCTTCAGGAATTACAGAAGAAATTAGTTCAATGGGAATTGCAATTGGAGATTTTGACGAAGATTTAGATTTGGATTATTACATATCGAATAAGGATTCTAACATCTTTCACGTTAATAATTCCAACTCTACTTTCACGGAAAGTGCGGTGAGCACAGGTACTGTAGCGGTGAGCGTTGTTTCTTGGGGGACTTTCTTTTTCGATTATGACAATGATACCTACTTGGATCTATTCGTTGCCAATGGAGATATAATGTTCGCAGCACCACCTCAAGCGAACTCCCTTTATCGCAACCAACAAAATGGAACTTTCTTCGACATTACATTTGCGCAAGGAATTCAGGACACATTGAGAAGTCGTGGAGCGATTTATGGTGATATTGATAACGATGGTGATTTAGACATTTTAGTCGTAAATGTTGAATTAGACACTACAACTGGTCAAAACATATCATTGTATAAAAACAACACTGACGGAGCTAAGAATTGGATTAAAATAAAATTGGTAGGTACCCATAGCAACGCAGATGCATATGGGGCTCACATTGAACTTTCATCGAACAGCAGAACATGGATGAGAGAAATTGACGGAGGATCAAGCTACCTGTCTCACAATAGTACTATTGCGCACTTTGGGCTAGGGAATTACACGGACATTGACAGTATTAATGTTACTTGGCCTGATGGAGATCAGGAAACTTTTTTTAATCCTGCAATCAATCAAATGATAACCATTACTGAATTTGATGCGAGTAGTATAATTGAATTTGATAACTCAGAAATTTCATTGTATCCGAACCCAGCAAGTCAAAGCATTACTATTTCCAATTTGACGAACCAATCGCTTAATGTGTACAAAATCTATTCATTAGATGGGAAATTAATTCAAGAAGGAAACTTAAGTGAAGTTACAAATCAAATTATCGATATCCAAAATATCACTTCTGGAATCTATACTATGGAGTTGCGATCTCTTAATCTAATTGCAAACAAGAGAATTTCAATCGTGAATTAAAACTTACGCCTGCCTTGTGAACCATGAATTACTAAGACCTTAGAAATCTTGTTACCAAAGCTGTCTTCAATTACAATTTGATACCTTCCTTTTTCGAATCCTTTTATATTTAAAAGCGTTCTGTTATACCCATCGCTTTGTACCAAAGATTTTTCCGTTACAAGCTCTCCTACCTCGCTATACACCCGCATGTAGCTTTTCGAGGAAATCATGGAATCATAAGAAATATTTATTTCCTTGTGCAATTTATGCGCTATAGGAATCAACAACATATTTGTAAGTACGGGTTGATTAATATTTACGCGATCCATCTCCGTGATAGAGCCATACGCATCCACTCTCAATATTCTGAAGAACTCATGAATTCCTTCGGCAAAATTAATTTCTGAAATTTCGTAAGTATGCCTTTCCAAATGATTCTCAACTGATTCAATGCGCTTCACTTCTGTCCAATTAATTTCATCAATTGATTTCTCGATAATAAAATAATCGCCCTTCGATTCATTCTCGACTTCCCACTTGAAATGAACAATCTTAGAAGATAAAGTTGCCTCCATCGATAAAAATTCAATAGAAGATTCCTCTGTGCTATCTACATCAAAAGCGAATGCTGAAAATGATAAAACAGCTGAACTGAGAAAAACGAGTGCAAATGTTAGTGAGCGGATCATAAGCGTTGTTTTAGTTGGTCTTCACTTAAGGTACGAATACATTATTGATTTTCTGATAGAAACGAATATGGCGTCCTAGTCATTTACCAAACAAACTCTATCGTCGAATATTAATATGTATGCATATATTTTTAAGCACAGCTAAACGGTTTAGCAAGCTATCAAACTTAACATTCTCATATTCAGGCTAATTCATAAAAAGCAAAAGAACAATCACAAATGCAACCGTTTGTTAATGAGACGCATTATAAAATAATAACGTTCAAAATATGAAAAACACGAAATTATTTACTGCGATTATATTCCTGTTCTGCACAATTCAAACTAATGCTCAAATATCTGTTGGTCTTAAAAGCGGCTACACAAGAGCTTGGTAAAATTACGGTGATGTTATAGTTTCTGAGTATGTAAAAGTTCATATTCATGGATTTCATATTACAGGAACGACATATTTGGAGATTAATAAATACATCGAATTTGGTGTTGAACCAGGATTTATCCGTCGAGGTGCAGCGTGCGTTCCTGGATGGAATGGTGGCATAAACCCAGAGCCAATTTTTCCAGGTGATTCAAAATTTGTTCTTGATTACATCGAGATGCCAATTATGGCGAAATTTAACCTCCCTCTTTTTAAAGACAAATTCGAGATTTCTGGTAAAGCTGGTTATGGAGGTTCAATGCTAGTAAAAAGCATTAGAGAGAATGAAACTTCAGGCGAGCGAACAGACATAGAACTTGTTGATAATTCAATCCTCAACAGTTGGGATCATGGAATCTATTCGAGCTTGGGATTCGGTTATAACTTCAAG
Source organism: Crocinitomicaceae bacterium (assembly GCA_013215515.1). Classification (GTDB taxonomy): domain Bacteria; phylum Bacteroidota; class Bacteroidia; order Flavobacteriales_D; family Crocinitomicaceae; genus UBA4466. Next base: position 850 of record JABSPC010000071.1, on the reverse strand, counting down.
TCCTCTCAGATCTATATTAATTCTGATTTCTACGCAGGCTTAATAAATGTAGAGCGATTTAATTATTCTAGAAGCAGAAGTCTAAGCTTTAACGTTGGGTACTATTATACTTTTAAGTAGCTCTAACTCAAAGCCTGAATTAAACGATCCAATTCTTCTTTCGTATTAAAAGAGTGAATACAAATCCGTATTCGCTCTTTTCCTTGAGCCACAGTTGGCGAATAGATCGGCTTAACCGCTATTTTAAGTGCTTGAATTTTTTCTACAACTTTCTTTGTTGATGTGATACTTCCCAATTCCACAATTTGAATTGGAGACATTTCATTTGAGATCAATCCAGCATGTTGAAAATTGGAACGGAAATACACCAAGTTAGAATTGAGTGCAATTCGTCGGCTTGAGATTAAATCAGAAGAAATCAACTTTAAATTTCGTCCAAAAACGTATTCTGGAAGTGCCGTTGTATAAATAAATGATCGGGCGAAATTATAGAGGTACTGAATGAGATCTGAACTTCCTAAAACACAAGCACCATGTGAACCATAGCCTTTACCAAATGTGACGAGTTTCGCGAAAACCTTCGCTGTCAACCCTAATTCTGAAACCAAGCCTTCTCCTTGACCACCAAACACACCACAAGCGTGGGCTTCATCAACAATTAAATAGGCGCTTTTTTCTTCACAGAGAGCGACCAACTCTTTTAATGGAGCAATATCCCCGTCCATAGAATACAATGATTCCACTGCGACGTAAACAGTTCCAACAGATCGTTCCATTTTATCAGCCAAGTCTTCAATATCGTTATGTTTGAAAGAAATTGCCTTTGCATGACTCAAGCGAATTCCATCCC
>JABSPC010000709.1 GCA_013215515.1 Crocinitomicaceae bacterium | reverse complement strand
GGCAGAATCCAGTTCTTCGAATTACGAGCACCGAAGAAATTCAAATGGAGCATGTTGCGAGAGGAGTAGATAATGTTTATTACTGGAATGAGAATAAACTAATTACTGGAATTGTAGCTACGATAAATAACGATAAGGAATACAATAGTCAGCATCAAGCGTTAATGCATGAGGCATTTAAATGGGCGGATACAGGCAAGGGCAGGTCGAGATTACTTCCTTATGATGAAGCTTTAGAGAAGGAGAAGTGGTATTTAGATGCTGAACATTTAGGATTAGAGCCGAAACCAAATCCTGAAATGATTGACTTCGTTTCTAGAAGTGTCAATTTAGGTGAAGCAACGAAGAAAAGGAGGCGGTTGATTTTGTGGTCGACAATTGTTGGGGTTACTTTTTTGGCCTTTTTTATTGGACTATCGTTTCATTTTAATGGTAAATACACAGCGGCTGAAAATGAAAAAAAGAGAGCTATAAAAGAGCAGAATATATCTTATGAATTATTACTGACTGCCGAGAGAGAAACTGAGGATGCACATAATCGGAGTGATAGTGCAAAAGTTGAGTTGGTTAAAGCTATCCTGATAGCTGATACTGCAAGAGCAGCTAGGGCAAGAGCTGATAGGCTTTTCGCAGTGGCACAGGTTCAAAATAAAAATGCCCTGGCCTATGCTGATGGAGCGCGAAAGGCTGCTGAAATAACTAGGGAAAATGCTGAAATACGTGCGGAAAAGTCAGATAGTATAAGGTTAAGAGCTGACTCTCTAAGTAAAAAGGCAATTAAATCTGCGAACGATATTGCAGATGCGTATAAACGTGAAGCCGCAGGAATTAATACGGCGGCTAGGGCGAGGGAGTATTTACAGGCTAATAGACGTGTAGAAGCTAGAGCATTTGCTGATTCTGCTGAATCGGTATTGTCGGAAACAGGCTCCGTTCAGGTACAATCCCTTTATACTGTTTATACAGAACTACTTCCGGATTCATCAGTTCTAAGTTCGAGATATAAGGATGTTTACAGTTTCGATGGTTTTATGATTAAAGGTAGAGTGGATCGCCTAACGGAAGAAAAGGTTCTTAATGATCTCGATGAACAAGGATTTCAAAAAAATAAATATCCAAAAAGAGATGATTCTTACTCTTTCTCCGGAAGAAAAGTTACGTTAAGAACAAATGGCGACCCTATATCCTCAAACATGTTAGATGGTGTTCTTTTAAAAAGTGAAATTGATACTAGCTTGATTTCCACCATGTGCTTAAACTCAGCTAGCGACAAATTGGCTATTGGTTTTAAAAACGGATTGGTTCAAATTTGGGATTTGGATTCTAATATTCTTAGAAGTAAAATAACAGGACATGTTCATAGAATTACATCGATTGCTTTTTCTCCCAGCGGAGATCAAGTTGCGATGGCGAGTATTGATGAACGCTTTAGCTTTATTGGATTAACTAAAGAAGGGGAAATAGAAAGAGAAGGGAAAAAGGATAGGGAAAGAGAAAGTGTAAGTGAAGGAGAAAGAGATGGGAAATCAGAGGATGAGTTAAAAGTTATATCAAGATACGTAGGTTCTCGGGTACTGGAAATTGTATACTGGAATAACGATGTCATTTTGACTTATGGTTGGAAGCGTGAAACAAAAGCTTGGGGAACAAGGGTTAAAAAATTAAAAATAATATTGAACACCAACTCATGGGAAAAATAATTGCACTCATTTTAGTATTGACTTTGGCAGGTTTTAGCCATGGTCAACATGATTTGTCAGAATCTGAGGTTGACTTATCCCTTGTGATTGGTGTTGTTAAAAATAAAGACACGCAAGAGCCAATAGAGGGAGTTAAGGTTAATTGGGAAGGAAATACTACTGAATCCGTTCTGACTGACAATGATGGAGTATACAAAATTAAATTACCATGGAATGTTGTCAAGTTGATTTTTCATAGAGCTGATTTAACAAGATTAGAAGTTGATCCTAGTAAAATAGTTCATGGAGAATTAAATGTCGAAATGTACGAAGGTGTAGGGAACTCAATTACAGCTTCCAGATGGGCTCAAAATGTAGATGAAATCCCAGCGAGTATTGTAATAATTGACAGAGCTGAAATAGAGGAACAAGGATATTTAACGGTTCAGGAAATACTGGAAAATGTAACAGGAATGTATACCGTTGATAATAGATCTCCAGCTGGTGTAACCATTGGAATTAGAGGTTTCTGGACTTCGATAAACAAGAACGTAATGATTCAAGTGAACGGTGTAAACATGATTTCAGGAAGTCAAAACGAGTTTAAACTACAAAAAATAAATATCCCCGTTGAAGCTATTGATAAAATTGAAATTGTTCGAGGACCTATGGCAGTCATGTATGGAACCGGCGCATTTTTTGGTGTAGTAAACATCATAACCAATAATCAGCAATCCGGAGCTAATGGAACTATTGCATTTGGAGCTGGAACTCAAGCAACAAACAGAATGTTTGGAAGGTATACAGTGAAAATTGAAGATTTCGAAATGTCATTGAATATGTCTTATAACAAACGGAATGGATTCAACGAACAATGGAACTCCATGATTTCTGACTCAATGTACCAGGCAGATCAGTTAATAAACAATGGTTCTCAAACGGCTTATTCGTATAAAGATAAGTCTATTAATGCTGACAGGTATTCTAGAATTCATCACGGAGTAAATTTCCATGCGAAGTATAAAGGTGTCTATACCAATGTAAATTATGCGCGATCTGATGTCGGATTCAGTTTTTCTGTTCCTGGTCCTGGAGAACGAAATGGTTATTTTACGAATGGAGGTGTGGCTCAGATTGGTTATATCCGTCCTATGAATGATTGGTGGACCCTTGAGGTAAAAGCAGACTATTCAAGATATACCGAGAATCCTGAATATAGATACTTTGACGCTTCTGAATATGTAACGGCTGAAATTCACAGCTCCTCTTTACGTGGAGAAATTAATTCAAGAATCATCTTATTGAAAAGCCATAAAAAGGAAAAATTTGATCTTGATTTAATTGTAGGCGGATATATGAATCGGAATTTAGAAAATTTTCAGACGTACAGTATCCCTACTTATGGTATAACAAATTATTACGCTGGATTGCCGAAAGATGAAAATCTAGATCATTTCGCATTATACGCTCAAAACAACCTGAAAATAAAACTAGAAAAGATTACAATTCAAGGTGTTTTGGGAGGAAGAATAGCATTTGAGAATGACTATAATCTAGTGGAGAGTTTGAATGAAGGGCTAAGTACTCCAGCCACTTATAATAAAAATACGATTAAGGCGAGTGGTATTTATTTTTTACCAAGGGCTGCTTTTATCTGCCAATTTAATCAAAATAAAAAGGATTGGCATCACTTCGCTCGGTTGATGTACGGTAGAGCAATTAATCACTCTACGTTAGCTGAAAATTTAGGACAGTTGGGGACATCTACCGTTATGAACAATACAGTAATTGAGGCAAAAGAAGATCAATTACTTCGCACCTATGAAGTAGGGTATTCAATTGTTAATCAGATTTATGGAGCGAAATTCAACATGAATTTTTTTAGAAATGATGTCAATTTCTTAGTAAATAACTCACTGGTCCTTGATTCGGTTGTTGCGTCTAACGAAGATGTTGTTACAAATGGAGCTGAACTATTAATTAAAGGTCGTTTCCGAACATTCTTAGGAATGAGTTTAATTACCTTCCGAGCAAGTCTGAGCGCGTCTCTTCAAGTTACGAGCGATGAAAATTCAAGTTTAATTGACCATTCTGTAGCCTTTTCGCCTCAATTTTTATCCACTGTGAAAGTTGCTGCATATTGGAAGAAATTTTCATTAGGTTTGAACGTAAATTATGTGAGTGCAATGAAATCGTTGTACAGGTCTGTAGATCCAGTAACAAATGTTACAACCTTGAAAGTAGGCGAAAGCTATGATCCTTATTTTCGCTGTTCGATTAATTTGAGGTGCCGAAATTTTCTAAGACTAGACCCTTCTCATAAGGGATTCTACGTTAATTGTAGAATAGCGAACCTTTTCAATAAACAATACCAATATCCAACTTTTGCAAGTAATTCATGGGCTGATAAAGGTATGAATGGTAGAGGAAGACAAATTGTTGTATCACTTGGATATAAATTCTAGAAAATCAAATAAGAATGAAACAAATCCATTAAAATTCGGTACATATTACTAAGGAAGAGGTGAATTGACTTTAATCCCTTACTTTTGATTACTCAAAATTGTGAATGAAGGTTTTTTTAGGAGGTACTGTTAACGGTTCTAATTGGCGAGATAAAGTCAAGGACAATCTCCTTATGGATTATTTTGATCCAGTGGTAGATGATTGGAACGACGAGGCGTTTGAAATAGAGTTGAAAGCGCGTGAAAATTGCGAACACTTTCTTTATGTCATTACCCCTAAAATGACCGGTTACTATGCTGTTGCAGAAGTTACAGATGATTCATTTCACAACCCGTATCGAACTGTTTTTTGCTATTTGAAAGAAGATGAAGGCGATTCCTTTAGTGAAGATCAAATTGCTGAACTTGAATACTTAGGTAGAGTGGTGGTTGCAAACGGTGCTATTTGGCTTAAAGACCTTGATGAAGTGACTTCTTATCTAAATTCTATCAAATCTGTTAGATAGTAATTCATAGCCTAATTGCGCGTTTCATCGTAGTTTAGTTCAATTGTTGTAATTTGAATCCGCAAAACGCACTATTATGAAAAAGTATTTAGTATTGGCTCTCGCAGTTGTCGCATTTGGAGCTGTTTCATGTGAAAAATGTCAAACGTGTACGACGACAGTTACTCAAGAGGTTGCTGGTATTACTACAAATGTATCTACAACTTCTCAGGAATATTGTGGTGATGAATACGATGATGCTCCCGCAGATGCTGCTGTAGTTCAGAGCGTTGGAGGAGTGGATCAAACAGTTACGATACTTTGCGCGGATAATTAATTTAAAGAGCAAGCTTCTTAGTTTAAATTCAATCTTGCAGATTCCTATCTTTGCGGTAATCTGTAATTATTATGGGAGAAAATCACCCGCATCAACACCATTTATTGAAATGTATTTCTCAGGAAATGCGTGAGCAACAGAGTCGATTTAAATTGGATTCTGGCTCAGGGTTGAAGCAACTCAAATCAATAGGTGTAGCTTTACACCCTATCAATGTAACGCGCAAATCATTCGGTTATGCCGATTATCCAGAAGTGGAATTTCGATTGCCATTTGTAACGGAAACAGCGTCGTTCAAAGGGAATAGCGCCATCGAGTGTTTTTTAGAAGGTGAAGAATCAATCAAAGGTGTATTCATTGGAATGGAAGGAAAGAAAGGCGCATTTCGTCTTTACGCTCCAGAATTTCCAGACTGGATTGAAGACAAAGGAGTTGGAATAAAATTAGCTCCAGATCAGCACACCAGTGAGGTAATGAAGTCCGCGATTAAAGACTTGAATGATAATCCGCGTTTGTTGACCCTGTTCAATAACATTCATGGGAAAGATAATTTTGGTTCTCAAGATGCAACAAAATCACAGCTGTCTTTTGAAAATAAGGACTTGAATGAGAGTCAAAAGAACGCCGTTGAGGGAATCGTCAATAATGAGGGTTTAATACTGCTACACGGACCTCCAGGTACAGGTAAGACAACAACGTTGATAGAAGGGATTCTTCAACAAATCAAGAAAGGAAAACGAATATTAGTGACGGCACCAAGTAATACTGCTGTCGATAATATAGCCAAAGGCCTTGTTGAGAATAAAGTGAACATTCTGAGAGTAGGGAATACGCTGAAAGTGGATGATATTATATTTCCGTTTACCAGTGAAGGGAAAATGCGCGAGTCCAAAGTACAGAAGGAAATCAAACGCTTGAAAATTCAAGCCGAAGAGTTCCGAAAGATGGCGTTTCAATACAAACGCAGATTTGGCAAAGAAGAACGCGCCCAAAAGTCATTGTTGTTCAAAGAGGTCAAACGTATTCGAAAAGAAATTCGCGATATCAGAGATTATTTTGATTCCAAATTGTTCGATAAAGCAGATGTCGTTTTAGGCACTCCTATCGGATTGAGAAACTTTTTGAAGAAAGAAGTTGAATTTGACACCTTGGTTATGGACGAGGCTGGACAGGCTATTGAACCATTGGCTTGGGTGGTATTTCCGTTTGCAAAGTCATGGGTTTTGGCTGGGGATCCTTTTCAGTTAGCACCGACAGTTCTTTCCCGAGATGCGGAAAAGGAAGGGTTTAATATTTCAATCTTGGAGCGTTGTTTTAAGAACAGTGAAAACATTCACTTTCTGAATACGCAATACAGGATGCGGAAATCTATCGCAGGTTTTTCAAGCGAATACTTCTATAAAGGAGAGTTAATTACACCCGAAAGTCAAAAGGACATTGCGAATCATATTACCTTTTTTGACACTGCTGGAACAGGCTTTGAAGAGAAATCAGGGAAAGGTGGATCAAGTTTAATCAATGAAGGTGAGCTTTCAATATTGAATAAGTTATTCGAAAAGGAGAATATCGATCTGAAAAAAACAGCATTGATTT
>JABSPC010000708.1 GCA_013215515.1 Crocinitomicaceae bacterium | reverse complement strand
TAACGAATGATCTAGACATTCAATCGCAGCTAATTTCTAAGCGCATCACAATGGTCATGGGTGAAGGAGCCGTTTTTCTACTGCTACTTCTCATTGGAATCTGGAAAATTCGCCGCACCATCAAAAAGGAACTGCGCTTATCCAATCGGCAAAAAAACTTTTTACTTTCCGTTACACATGAGTTAAAAACCCCTTTGGCCGCCAATAAACTGTACATCCAAACAGTTACTAAGCGTGATTTAACGAAAGAACAATCCAACGAACTCCTTCAAAAAGCGATAGATGAGAACACAAGGTTAGAACGAATGATTGACAACATTCTCAATGCGTCTAGACTGGAAAACAAGGCTCTCCCTCCCACTAAAGAGCAATTCAATTTAAGCTTATTAATCAACCAAGTAAAAATACGTTTCAATACAATATCGGGCGTTTCAAATATCAAAACTCAAGTTGAAGATGGACTGCAGATTAATGCTGACCATCAAATGACTGAGACAATTTTGAATAATCTAGTTGAAAACGCTCTTAAATATGCTGGGAAAGAAAATGATATAATAATTTACGCTCGCAAGGAAGGAATTCAAGTCGTTTTTGGAGTTAAGGATCTTGGCCCAGGAGTTTCAAAAGAACTTAAGATAGAGGTATTTACAAAGTTCTTTAGAGCTGAGAATGAAGAAACGCGATCGCAAAAAGGAACGGGGCTAGGACTGTACATTGTTGCAGAATTAATTGCAATTCAAAATGGTACTGTGACTTATTTAGATAACGAACCAAGGGGTGCAAATTTTCAAATAAAGATGTAAAATGTCTGAAAACGTTGGATTGATAATATTAGATGGGTGGGGCATTGGAGACAAGTCTGATTCAGACGCAATCTTCCATGCGAATACCCCATACATGGACTCACTAATTGAAAACTATCCAAATGCGACCTTGCTTACGAGTGGTGAAGACGTCGGTTTACCTAACGGACAAATGGGAAACTCAGAGGTTGGTCATTTGAATATTGGCGCTGGTCGAATTGTATATCAAGAACTTACGAGAATCAATAAATCTATTCGTGAGGGCGATTTTTTCAAAAACGAAATCCTTATAAAAGCATTTACGGAAGCCAAAAACTCGGGGAAAACAGTTCACTTTATGGGATTGGTATCCAATGGTGGGGTTCATAGTTCTCAAGAACACTTGAATGCTCTGTGTAAAATGTCGGAAGAATTCAGAATTGAGAAATCATTCATCCATGCATTTACAGACGGAAGGGATTGCGATCCAAAAAGTGGATTGGGATTCATTCAGGACTTAGAAAAGGAAATTGAGGGCACAAATGTCAATATAGCATCGCTTGTAGGAAGGTATTTCGCAATGGATCGAGACAATCGATGGGAACGTATTAAAAAGGCCTATGACTTGCTTATTCATTCAAGTGGACAAGAATTTAGCTCAGCGAGCCAAGCCATTTCAGCTTCATATAAAGAAGGAACAACAGATGAATTCATTAAGCCTTGTCTGATTTCAAAAGAAGGATCTATTAAAGAAGGGGATGTCGTGATTTGCTTTAACTTCAGAACAGATCGACCGAGAGAGATTTCAATAGCGCTAACGCAAAAAGACATTGGCGAATTCAATATGTCGCCTTTGGACATTTCGTATTACACGATGACAAATTACGATAAGACCTTCAAGAACGTCAATGTAATATTTGAAAAAGACAACCTCGTAATGACCATAGGTGAGGTTCTTGAAAAAAATGGAAAAACACAAGTTCGAATTGCAGAAACTGAGAAATACCCGCATGTCACTTTCTTCTTTAGTGGAGGTAGAGAAAAGGAATTCAAGGGTGAACATCGATTATTAGTGAACTCACCGAAGGTTGCAACGTATGATTTGCAACCTGAAATGAGCGCTCTTCAAGTCAGAGATCAAATTGTAAACGACATCCAGACCAATTCACCAAATTTCATTTGCTTGAACTTTGCCAATCCAGATATGGTCGGCCATACCGGCAATTATAAAGCGATTCAAAAAGCCGTTGAAACCGTTGACTGTTGTTTGAAAGATGTTGTTGAAGCTGGTCTTGAAAAAGACTACGAGTTCATAATTATAGCTGATCACGGAAATGCGGACTATGCCATTAATCCGAACGGATCGCCAAATACAGCACATTCATTGAATCCAGTTCCAGTTGTGTTTGTATCAAAAAATGAAACAGCTATTTCAATCAGAGATGGAATTCTTGCAGACGTTGCACCAACAATTTTATCGCGATTGGGAATAGCACAACCAGCTGAAATGACAGGCAAAGTTTTGATTTAAAACCCTCAATTATTCTTTAAGCCCAAACGTTACAAAGACATAAGTCAATCGGCATCCTTCCATTTTCGTCAGAATCTCAATATCTTTCACACTCGTTTCGGGGT
>JABSPC010000707.1 GCA_013215515.1 Crocinitomicaceae bacterium | reverse complement strand
TATTCCGTGGCGTTCTGCTAACCAAATGCTATTGGCACTCTTTTTACTTGTTGTAATATCATAAGCCATTTCAAACCCATTTTCAATCCCGAATTTCAGCTTATGAAACAGTGTGTTTGCAGTTGGAGATTCATCATATCCGCATTTGGTACATCTTCTATTCAACGCCTTTTTTTCCGAACAATAAAGTAAGTTATTACACTTTATACAGCTATATCTTTCTTGCCATTTTTTGTCCGCTAAATAGGATAAGCACTGTTCTTGCGTGCCAAATTTAGCTCTAAATTAGTTTCTCGATAAACTCTTTAATATTTTAGTTTTCCCTTTGTTTTAAACAAAGAAACATCATCACCTCGTAAATAATTTACGTCTTGAGATTTAAAGGGGGTAACCCTATAAACTTATTCTGTTAATAGAGGTTTACTTTAGATGAATTACGAAAAATTGAATACCTTGCGCGCAGAAGAAACTACTACACCAAATTAGATGATTAAATACCTACTTACTGTCTCCGTTTTATTTGCTTTCATGAGCTCTAGCGCTCAAAATTGTTCCCTGAACTTTTCGGTTGACAGTACATCTTTTTGTCAATCGTATGTTTCCAATTCCGAAACAATTTGCCAAGGAGATACTTTTTGTTTGACTGCAAACGCCACATTGTCTACTATTGGTCAGGCTTTCGATTTTAACATAAATGCGCTTCCACTGGGATGGTATATGTCGGGAACTCCAAATTTTGGATCGCCATGCTTGCCAAGTTTAAGCGGAACAAATTATTATTGGTCATCTGCTGCAACAGGCCCTAATTATCCACATGTTAGTACAGCCTCAACTGATGTGTCGTGTGGGGGGACTATAAATTTTGAAATGGTAATGGGTGTTCAGGGGCTAGCTGCACCATGCGATGGTCCGGATCAGGTAGGTGAATCAATACATCTCAGATATAGTAATGATGGAGGAATGGTTTGGATAGACATTGAAGTGTACACACCAGACCTAGTTACAAACGCGTATACAACATGGGAGTGCTATTCTGTGCCTATTCCACCAGGAGCAATGACCACTTATACTATGTTTCACTGGCAGCAAGATATTACTCCTTCAGCTAACTTTGATAATTGGGGATTAGACAACATCGTTGTAGATTTAAATTGCAACCAACCGGTTATTAATTGGAGTACAGGCACTCTCAATTCTACAGCTATATGTGACAATCCTACATCAAACCAATCTTACATAGCCTATGTTTATGATGGCCTGTCTAATTTACAATGTCAGGATACTTTTGATGTCATTGTTACACCATCTTATAATTTATCCGATAGCATTACCATTTGTGAGAATGAAGATTATACATTTCCTGACGGTTCAACCGTTACGGGAATAACTTCTCCTATGAATCAAACGAGCTATTTGATTACCATGATTGGTTGCGATAGCACAATAGTTACTTCAATTGACGTACATGTTCCAGATGTTTCTGTAACTCAAAATGACTCCTTATTGACCGCCGTATATGGATTAGCGGATTCTTATGTTTGGCTTGACTGCGATAATAACTATCAAGTTGTTCCATGGCCAAATAGTCAATCATTCATTGCTTCTCAAAGTGGTAGCTATGCCGTTCAACTTAATACCTCAGGTTGTATTGATACATCGGCTTGCTCTTTTGTTGGATTTGCAGGCCTCGAAGAATTCACTTCAAATGACTTTGAGATTTATCCGAATCCTTCTTCAGGTAAAATAGAAATTCGATTGACGGAATCTGCTATAGGTGAGCATCAAACATTCATTTACTCAACGGCAGGGAAATTAATTCTTGAAGATTCATTTTTTGGCAATACCAGTGTGATTAATATGCAAGGAATCGATAAGGGAATATACTTAGTAGTCGTTCAGTTAAACGATACACTTCTGCACAAACGATTGATTCTAGAATAAGGTACGAATGACTGCTACGAAGACCTCTTGTCGCTAGATTTGGAATTGAGAAAAATCAATATGTACTCTTCCCGTGGATGGATTTGGATACGTCGAAATCACTTAACCTTCCCAAATTCATTCAGTCCAATAGAATTTATAACAACACAGTCAGAACTATCAATACATGAGTTTTAGTTTACTTCAACAGCGTAACTTCCGTTTACTGTAGGGGTTTAATCCTGTACCGTTTCACCAAGACGGCGTATCCATTGTTGCAGTCCAGCCATTGGGACGAGTAGTCTGGGTCTGTCGTATCAGCTATGATTGTAACGGGAGTAGTTGTTCCAGTATTAACAGGTGTGTATGCGTCTGGATTAAACACCAATATTGGTCCCTGTGGTGACTCCAAAGGGTCTCCTGCAATAGTGATATCCTTGGCTAGAACCAATTCTTGAATATTCCCTCCGGTTAAATCAGATGAAATCACTTTATCATTTGACATGTCCGTTGTGTACAAAATGTTGTGTGCAATATCGAATTCTATTCCGCCTGGTTGAAAACCCGTTAGTATAGTGGTGTCAGCACTTCTGTCTAAGATACAGTGTTTAATCAATAGATTATCAACCAGGTAAATGCACCTGTGTACCAAGTCCAATTTCATGTTTTTTGCATCTGAACCAGCTAGAATGGTTACTTCATTAGTTCCATTGATGTCAACTCTGAATATTCCTGTGACTCCCACATTCCATTCACTGAAATAAATATGACCATTGCTAAGGTCAATTTTAACATCTCCTAAATAATCAAAGCTCGCCGGGTCTCCATAGATTTCTGTTAAGTTCGAACCGTTTAAATCCATTCTGTAAATGGAATCGGTCTGAGTGTTTGTAAAATAAATGTGTTCATTCGATTCATCAACATCAATCCCATCGCCCATTCCTCCTAAAGGATAGCTGTACAATGTTGTAAAATTGCTTCCGTCAACATCCATCGAGTAAATGCCATAATACTAAGACATATAAACCTTACCGTCTGTAGAATTATAAACACCATTGTAAAAAGGCTGGTATGATGAGCCTGTAGCCACTTCAATTGGTGAAGGTCCAATCTAACAAGCAGGACATGATGGCTCCATTATTATTAGCACCAACAATTAATTGATTCGTTTGAGAAAACTAAAGGTTGCGAATAAAAGGCAGATAATAAGTGTGGTACTATTTTTCATCGGATGCAGTTTCTTGATTATGGAACAAAGATAATTATTATACGGTTAGGAGATATTCCGGGTACCAATAGCTATCGGTATGCAAATACCCAAACTGTACCATAATGGGGTTCAAAGTGAGGAGGCTTCGAGGTGCGTTATACTTAGTGCATTTAATTTTCTCTCAGTTTTTTTCACACTTCTAACAAGAGACGTTAATGTTAGTAATCCACAGGGTATATAAATAAACAAGATTTCGCTATTAATAAATAAGATACGAGTCTTTTATATGTATTAATACAATATATAAATTTCATTTTTTTGTTTTATACAAGGTGAAAGTATGCCTAAAATTGCAAAATACTATAACGTACAAATTTATGGAAAATAAAGCCCTTCTTATATTTACAATTTTATTGTCTCCATTTTTTTCTATTGTTGCTTTTAGTCAAAATTTGATTGTAAACCCAAGTTTCGAAACATATTTGGTTTGTCCAAGTTTCCCTGTTGGGATTAATTCAAATGGTGTAACTAACTGGACGCAACCTTCAATGGCAAGCAGCGATTTGTTTCATAGTTGTAGTGCATTTCCAATTCTTGATGTTCCTGATAATACCATTTCCGTGGGATATCAATTTCCCTTGACTGGATTGGGATACGGAGGTATGATTGCATGGGCCCCCGACCCAAGTACGGCTCCAATTGAATTTCTACAGAATCAACTTTCATCTCCTCTAGTGTCGGGAGAAACGTATATCGTTTCTATTAATATTTCACTGGCCGATAATTGCGATCATTATTTAGGGAAATTGGGCGTTTATTTTTCGAATACTCAGGTCAATACAGGAACAAATGCGCAATTGACCTTTTCTCCGCAAATTACCTATAGTGGAACTTTTAATGATACGGTCAATTGGGTAACGCTCACGCAGAGTTTCATCGCAGCCGGCGGCGAACAATTTATGATCCTCGGAAATTTTATCCCAGTTGCTTTAACAAACCTGCCTACAGGTTGGGCAGGAGTTAATTCTGGAGTAGGAAGGGCTTATTATTATTTCGATGATATTTCGGTTGAACTGGATGTTTCATTGCCTGTGGAATTGACCGGTTTCGGTGTGGATTCTGAAGAAAAAACAAACGTACTGAGCTGGAATACTGCTTCTGAAATCAATAATGATAAATTTATTATTGAACGATCGATTGATGAGAATTCATTTTTTGTAATAGGAGTAGTAGGAGGCCATGGAACGAGTAATGAAAGCTTGGATTATTCATTTGTGGATCGAAACCCAGAAGTGGGGCACAATTACTATAGATTGAAACAAGTTGATTGTAATGGAGAATTCAAATACTCGCCAGTTCGTGATGGTTACTGGGAAACAGAAAATTGGAGCATTGTTATTTACCCGAATCCATCAGACGGTATTTTTAAGATAAAATGTAAGCTCTCTCAAAAAGTTGAAGTGCGGATAACCAATTTATCTGGAAAGATTATTTTTAATAAGTCATACCAAGACATTAATACTGATCTTGTTATAGCTGCATCTACATTGAAAGAAGGAGCTTGTTTTCTTACCATACTTGAAGGTGAAGAGGTATTAACAACAGAGATTATTGTAATTCTGTAAGTATAAAAATAAGTTCAATGTTAAAATAAAACGTGTTTCAATAGATCGCGAATGCGATTGATGGCGTAAAGGCAACCACTATAGGTTCTACTTGAGTTAATTAATAAGTGACAGCTGAAAAAATCTCCGACGTTCTACTTTTGACGATAATAACAAGATCATTCCCAGTAGTGAACTTGTTGAATTCATCATCCAAAATGTAAACAGAAAAAAGAATTTCAACTGAAGTAATGATTTTCACAACCTTCTGTTGGTTGGCATGGAGATCATTAATTATTTCACGCTCCATAACAGTGACAGTGTCGGTAGGACCAACTATAGAGCATATAATATTTTGAACTCTGTATCGAATTTCATCGTATTCGGTAGTGCTTTTCATTTGTAATAAGATATGAAATTAATAACATTTCCTATTTGCTTTGAGATTCAAACCTCAAAAGCTTGTAATTCATAGTTCTTGGAATCTTCTCTATATAAATCTAGATTTAAAGGTTTCGTAAATCCTTTAGTGTGGGCAGAAATCTTTGATATTACGGTGTCCAGATATGCTAGAGGGGTGATTCCTTTTTCAATATATTC
>JABSPC010000706.1 GCA_013215515.1 Crocinitomicaceae bacterium | reverse complement strand
CTAAAACTGTTGATGAATTGTTGGAAGCTTTAAAAATTAGTCATGAGCATCCAGAAATAGGAGTGGTCTTAATCACTGGCGAGGGACCTTCTGAAAAAGACGGTGGTTGGGCATTTTGCTCTGGTGGAGATCAACGAGTTCGCGCAAAACGTGGATACGAAGGATTGGACGGAGTGAATAAATTCAACATTCTTGATGTGCAACGTCAAATTCGTTTCATGAATAAGGTGGTTATCGCTCTTGTTCCAGGTTGGTGCGTCGGTGGTGGACATAGCCTTCACGTAATTTGTGATTTGACCATAGCGAGTAAAGAGCATGCTATTTTTAAACAAACGGACGCAGACGTTGCTAGTTTTGATGGTGGATTTGGTTCTGCATATTTAGCGCGACAAGTTGGCCAAAAAAGAGCACGTGAAATTTTCTTCTTAGGAAGGGATTATTCAGCGCAGGAAGCATATGATATGGGAATGGTGAATGCTGTAGTTCCACATGAGGAGTTGGATCAAACTGGTTATGAATGGGCACAAGAGATTATGTCTAAAAGTCCAACTGCAATAAAAATGCTCAAGTTTGGATTCAATCTTATCGATGATGGATTGGTTGGGCAGCAAATATACGCTGGTGAAGCTACACGATTGGCTTATGGTACTGATGAAGCGGAGGAGGGGAGGAATGCTTTCTTAGAAAAGCGTCCTAGGGACTTCTCTAAGTTTCCAAAATTTCCGTAATCCCATGATTCATGGCCAATTATTATGAAATACTGGGGCTAAGAGAAAGTGCATCTTCTGATGAAATTAAAAAGGCATACCGAATTCTTGCCAAAAAGTTCCACCCAGACTTGAATAAAGAGGAGGATGCAACGGAGAAGTTCATAGCGCTAGAGGAAGCATACAGTTGTTTGTCAAAGAACGATTCTAAAACAGCGTATGATATCCTATTGAAATACAAGAGGAACAAAATTTCTAGACCTACCGTTGAGCGTAAATATAGAAATGATGTAAATAGGAGGACGGCACCTGGGCGTAAAAACGCGAATTATCACTCAAGAATGAATTATAAGCAGTATCAAAGAGATGAGCTCTTTCGTACATCTGGAATGGCACTTGTTATTCAGAGCGTTTTTTTAATGATTACTGCTGTTGTCTTCGCAATCATTCTATACAATATTGCTATTAGCATTTATGGCGTGCAAACTGAGAAATGGGGAGAAGAGAAAAGCATTTTTGTGTTGGCTGGAACGTATATACTTGCTCTGATTGGTATGGCCTATGTTTATGAACCTTTGGTTAAGAATTTCATCGTAGGGAAGCCTAAAAGATCCAAGTAAAAAACAAAAGGCAGCCACTTTAACATGATCTGCCTTTTTTCTCTAGTCCCATTAAAGCATATACTCTAACGTATTCTTATAGACGGTGTTTTTTTCACACCTTACAATAATTTATTTAACTCGAATTTTTTGTCCGATTTGAAGAACGGCAGTTTGTGTCATACCGTTTAACCTACAAAGAGCATTTACTGAAGTTCCATATTTACCAGCAATCTTGCCCAATGTATCACCCGATTTAATGGAATAAACAGTTCCTGTTTTAAGATTGGCTGTACTCTTTTGAGTTTTACCGGGAGAATGTCCTTTGTGACCTCCTTTCGATTTAGATACCAATTCACAAACCATAGCTTGCTCTTGTCTCAGGCAAAAGTTCTCTAAGTCAAATATTTTCTCAGGATCAAATGCGTGGTGGTTGTAACGAATCTCGAAGTGCAGGTGTGGCGAATAAGAACGGCCAGTGCTTCCTCCCAATCCGATTGACTCTCCTGCCTTAACAACTTGATTCGGCTTTACTTTAAGTTTAGAAAGATGGGCGTAGTATGTTTCCAATCCATTCACGTGGCGAACAATAACTAAATATCCAAAACCACCCGAGTTGTATTTTGCGTATCTCACTTTCCCATCAAATGCAGATACTACTGCGTCTCCTGTTTTCAAAGGAATGTCAATTCCTTTGTGCTGCGAACTATGACGACGCCCAAATCCTGAAGTAGTTTTCTTTTCAACGGGGAATGCATAGGTTAATGTTGAATCTGTAAAGTTCAAAATGGATGAATCTGAGTAATCAAATTCAGGATACCAAAACGTTACATTGTTGTTCCAGTCTTCGGTATATACATTCGCGGTGTCAAAGTAACTTGGTTCTTCTGAGGTATTGTCCTCTACCAAAGAATCTCCTTTTTCGGGATTCCCATTTTTATCAATCTCTCCTGTTTCTGCTCTTACAAACGAAGAAAAAACGAGTAAATAAAATGCAAATGATATAAGAGTTTTCATGTCCTAAAAGTTCAAATTCAGTGCAAAACTACTGTATTTAAGCCGATTGGCATGAATCTAAACTCTAAAATGTGTTAAAGTTTTCTCGATTTTAGACGAATGAACAAATTTACCAGACGAAGGAAATCAGGCTACCACCATTCAATTGGGGCGTTGAATCTAATTCCAAGCGTGAGGTTTGGAGAATTCTCATACGGAGCCGATAGGATATCATTAAAGCGGTATTCACCGTAAATAAATCCCCACCAATAACCGATTCGAGCAATAGCACTGAAATCTGTATAGTTATGAATCCCTTTGGTTGTCAATTTCTGAAGTCCATTTTTAGCAACGCCACGTGCATAAACCGGTAGGCTGTATTTAATTCCGATATCCAAAAATTTCTTCTCTTTAATATAGACTGACGCCAATATTGCCCCAGTCAAATCCAAAGATGTATATCGCTGATGTTCATGAATCACAGATGTGTCAATTAAATCAACATTGTTGTAATTGTATTGTGAAAACTTTAAGCCGCAATCAAAACCCAGTGCGAAGGGGGATTGATTCAGCATATAGTCTTGACCAACACTGTATTGGACCGAGTAATTGGAAGTCAAGTTTACGGATAAATTTTCGTAATCTAAGCCTCTTCCAAATTCGAATCCGTGATTTGTCCAGGCCTCAACGAAGTCATTGGTATCAGGGTAAAAGGTGTTCAGCCTG
>JABSPC010000705.1 GCA_013215515.1 Crocinitomicaceae bacterium | reverse complement strand
TAAGTTTCGTATTGTTTTCAATCACTAATTCAGATCCGTAAGGGATAACTGCATTCATCGTTACAATCCCTTTCGAATCTGTAATTTTCAATTCAGCAGATCGACCAACAACAACAATTAATTTATCGCCATTTTTATCCTTAGTCTCTATAGTTCTTAATTCGTCGATGTCAATATTACCAGCTGTTTTAGCCACTAAATCATTTTCATCTGCAATATTAGATGCGGTACCACCAACGTGGAATGTACGAAGTGTTAACTGCGTACCCGGCTCTCCAATCGATTGTGCAGCAATTACTCCCACAGCATCACCGTTTACGGCTGGTCTCTGAGTTGCTAAGTTTCTTCCGTAACATTTAGAACAAACTCCTCTTCGCATTTCACAAGTCAATACAGATCTGATTTCAACTTCGTCAATCTCAGCAGCATCAATATCAGCAGCAACTGTTTCAGAAATCGACCCGCCAGCTTCAACGATAAGATCGTCTGTTACTGGGTGATAAACAGCTTGAACAGCAGTTCTACCAATAATTCTATCACTTAAAGGCTCAACGATCTCATCATTTTTCTTCAATGGAGTCGCAATAAGACCTCTTAATGTTCCACAATCTTCGATGTTAATAACAACATCTTGAGCAACATCAACCAAACGACGAGTCAGGTAACCTGCATCGGCCGTTTTCAAGGCTGTATCGGCTAGACCTTTACGTGCACCGTGAGTTGAAATAAAGTACTCAAGAATTGATAACCCTTCCTTAAAGTTTGAAAGAATAGGATTCTCAATAATATCTTGAGCAGATGCTCCAGACTTTTGAGGTTTCGCCATTAATCCACGCATACCAGACAGTTGACGAATTTGCTCTTTCGAACCACGCGCACCTGAATCGTACATCATATAAATTGAGTTGAACCCTTGCATATCATTCTTCAACTGATCCATCAATGTTTGAGTCAGTCTAGAATTCGTATGCGTCCATATATCAATAATTTGATTGTATCTTTCATTATTTGTGATAAGTCCCATGTTATAGTTAGCCATAACATTCTTAACTTCTCCTTGAGCTTTGTCAACAAGAATTACTTTTTCTTTAGGAACGATAATATCGTCCAAGTTAAAAGAAAGACCACCAACGAAAGCCATATGGTAACCTAGCTCCTTAATCTCATCAAGGAAAGCAACCGTACGAGGAGTCCCACAGATTTTCAATACGTGAGCAATCATATCACGAAGCGCTTTCTTCGTCATTACTCCGTCAATGTAACCTGCTTCAGTTGGAACTTTTTCATTGAAAAGAACACGACCACAAGTAGTTTCGATCATTCGAGTTACCTGTTCTCCGTTCTCATCTAAATCTGATGTTCTTACCTTAATTGCAGCGTGAAGATCTAATTCACCTTCATTGTTTGCAATAATTACTTCTTCTGGTGAGTAGAAAGTACCACCTTCACCTTTAACCGGTTCTTCTTTAGTTCCTTTTTTAGGCT
Source organism: Crocinitomicaceae bacterium (assembly GCA_013215515.1). Classification (GTDB taxonomy): domain Bacteria; phylum Bacteroidota; class Bacteroidia; order Flavobacteriales_D; family Crocinitomicaceae; genus UBA4466. Next base: position 1,140 of record JABSPC010000705.1, on the reverse strand, counting down.
TAGTAATATAATATAGACCCAAAACCATATCCTGAGAAGGAACGGCAATTGGAGCACCATTTGCTGGATTCAAAATATTGTGTGAAGCCAACATCAATAATTGAGCTTCTAAAATTGCAGCATTACCTAATGGTAAGTGAACCGCCATTTGATCCCCATCAAAATCGGCGTTGAATGCCGTTGTTACCAATGGGTGAAGACGAATCGCTTTCCCTTCAATTAATTTAGGTTGGAAAGCTTGAATACCAAGTCTGTGAAGAGTTGGAGCTCTGTTTAAAAGAACCGGATGTCCTTTTAAAATGTTCTCCAAAATATCCCAAACAACAGGCTCTTTTCTATCAACAATTTTCTTAGCCGATTTTACAGTCTTAACAATACCACGCTCAATCATCTTACGAATGATAAACGGCTTGTAAAGTTCAGCAGCCATTCCTTTAGGAAGACCACATTCATGCAATTTCAAACTAGGTCCAACAACAATTACGGAACGTGCTGAATAATCCACACGTTTCCCCAGTAAGTTTTGACGGAAACGCCCTTGCTTACCCTTTAATGAATCAGACAAAGACTTTAACGGTCTGTTTGATTCAGTTTTAACTGCTGATGATTTTCTTGAGTTATCGAATAAAGAATCTACTGACTCTTGAAGCATACGTTTCTCATTTCTAAGAATCACTTCAGGAGCTTTAATTTCGATCAAACGTTTCAAACGATTGTTTCTAATAATAACTCTTCTGTATAAATCGTTCAAATCGGAAGTTGCGAAACGACCACCATCTAGGGGAACTAGAGGACGTAATTCTGGTGGAATTACTGGTACAACTTTCACAATCATCCATTCAGGACGGTTATCAATACGGTTTTGAGAATCACGCATTGCTTCAACAACTTGCAAACGTTTCAATGCTTCGTTCTTTCTTTGAACAGAAGTTTCTGTGTTTGCTTGGTGACGCAAATTGTAAGATGTCTCTTGCAAGTTCATTGTTTTCAACAAATCATAAAGTGCTTCTGCACCCATTTTTGCGATAAACTTGTTTGGATCTGCATCCTCTAAATATTGGTTCTCTTTAGGAAGAACATCTAGAATATCTAAATACTCTTCTTCCGTCATGAAGTCCAAACGAGTCAATTCTTCATCTT
>JABSPC010000704.1 GCA_013215515.1 Crocinitomicaceae bacterium | reverse complement strand
CCTGCTGCGGTAGTTGTTGCGCCCGTTGTCGAAAAGAAAGTAACTGCGACTCCAAGTCCGGACCCAGTTGATAAATCATCATATGCTGCGGGAACACCTTCTATTGCTGCAGCGAAAATCATGGCTGAAAATGGCGTTTCTGCAAACCAAGTTAATGGTACTGGAAAAGGTGGTAGAATTACAAAACAAGATGTTATAGCTGGATTATCAGCGGGATTCGATTCTGCCGCAACTCAAGGCTGGGGTGGAACAAGAGATCAGCATACTGAAAAAATGTCGATGATGCGTCGTAAAATTACAGAGCGTTTAGTTGCTGTGAAAAATGAAACGGCAATGCTTACGACATTCAACGAGGTTGACATGAAACCAATCATGGACCTTCGTAAGAAATACAAAAAGGCATTTGCTGAACACCACGATGTGAACTTAGGATTTATGTCCTTCTTCACAAAGGCGGTTACGGAAGCATTGAATTTATTCCCTTCTGTTAACGCACAAGTGGATGGAAAAGAAATGCTCCTTCACGACTATGCAGACATCGGAATTGCAGTTTCATCTCCAAAAGGCTTGATGGTACCAGTAGTTCGTAACGCTGAGCGTATGTCATTGGCAGAAATCGAAAGAGAAATTAAACGTTTGGCAATTAAAGCAAGAGACGGGAAAATTACTCCAGATGAGATGTCAGGTGGAACTTTCACAATCACGAATGGTGGTGTGTTTGGATCTATGCTTTCAACTCCTATTATCAACCCTCCTCAAGCAGCTATTTTAGGGATGCACAACATCATACAACGTCCTGTAGCATTAAACGGAGAGGTAGTTATCCGTCCAATTATGTATATCGCGTTATCATACGATCATAGAATCATTGACGGTAAGGAATCTGTAAGTTTCCTGGTTAAAGTTAAAGAGATGTTAGAAAACCCAGAAAGAATGTTGTTTGGAGCGAAAGATCCAGTACAAGTTTTGTTGGGGCTATAAATAACCTATTCATTTAAAAAAGCACTAACGCTCTCGTTGGTGCTTTTTTTTTGTGTTATAATTTCTGATTGCAAACAAGTCAAATAACACCGTTTCCAGAGCTCCTATACAAATGTTGATTCATGACCCTTAAATGAGATCAGTCACGAGAACAATCATTTAACCATTGTTCTCTCCGAATAGAAAACACGTTGAATGGGGCATTGTGTAATTCGAAGACAGTTTTTTCCAAACGCATTCCATTTTTAACTGCTACGAGGTCTGATCCAATATTCGCTGGTTCAATAACAGAAACTAGATTTTCGGACCATTCTTTTTCAAATGCGTGATTTTTACAAGCTCTCGCAGCTTCGTAAGCAAATCCTTGCCTCCAAAATTCAGGAAGAATTGAATAACTAACTTCTAGGCGCCGTTCACCTTCAATTGTTTGCACTAACAATCCACTTTGCCCAATAAGTCGCTTTGTTTTCTTGTCAATCAAAGCGTTCATGCTGCCCAAATTATTCTCGTAACGATTGAATGTTTTATCGAACCATAATTGAATTAACTCTTTCTTTGAAAGTTTCGGATGGAGCCCTAGAAAGAGTGCTAACTCACCTGAAGTGAAGAGCTTTGTCCATGCATCGAAATCATCCCACGTTACCTTTCTCAAAAGCAGACGTTCAGTTTCGTGACCAAAAAGCGAATAATTATCTGTTAATGTAGCATTCATAGTTCGAAGAAACGTTGAATTTTTTAGAGTGGCAAGAATGGACGAGACGAATAGTGAGTTACCTTATCATTTTAAACCGAATTATTGCAGATTTAATAGCTGAGGGTGCCACGGCTGGTCACGGATTTGCATACGACGCTTACGCTTCGCAAGGCATTCAAATTCAAATCTTATTGGATCGCTATTTCGATCCTATCAATGACTACAATCATGCTGAAAGCTACTACATGTCCGATCTGTTTTTGTCCAACCAAACTATAATTATCGGTGATCCTAAAGCTTCAATTATAATTGATAACACAGCAAGCGTGGTTCCTAATCCCGAATTTTATTTCGCTGTTTATCCAAATCCAGGATTTTTTCACGTCAAAGGAGAAGGATTACAATCCATAGAAGTTATTGACGTCATGGGGCGAATCGTTTATAAAGAAAATCCACTTTCTACAACGTATCATTTGATTGCCCCTTAAACCAAACAGGAACATTTATTGTCAAGATAAATTCTAATTCAGGTACCTATTACCGAAAAGTTGTATTGAATTAAGAGCTATTGTCCGTAAAAAACACTTTAATTTATGCTTGTGGCGTTTTTACAATCCCCCCTTTTTCTAATGGTCTTTTTAACGAAGAATTAAAATTTTAACCATCATATTGCCCAAAAACTAATTTATCAACAGACGATAATGCATATTACATTGTAAATTACTATATTATATAATACTTAGTCACCCTTGAACTCCCATAATTCGTGGCCTTATTTAGCTTAACTTTGAATAACAAACTATAAATAATATTTACACACATGAAAAAAACAATTACCCTTTTAGCAGTTGGAATCATCACTTTTGGCGCTAACGCCCAAAATATTGTTTCAACGGACAACACGAATCGTGTTGCAATCATTGAAGAATTTACAGGAACGAGCTGCCCAGCTTGCCCAGGTGGACACACTACAATGGCTGGAATTTTAACCGCGAACCCGACAATGGTTTTTGGTATTGGATACTCTCCAACCAACTCATCATTAACAGGTCCTTATAGCGGGGGATTAGATTTGACAAACCCATTTTCTGATGTCTTCTATACAAATCCATATTATGGAAATGGTGACGGACGCGCAATGCCGACAGCACACATTAACAGAACGAAATACGGAGGAAGTAGAAAATCAAGTACAGGAGATTGGGCATCAAGATCTGCAGGTGTTAATGTTTTAGCTTCTCCAGTGAATGTTGGAATTGAATCAATTTACGATGCAGGAACAGACATGATTGACGTAACTGTAGAGATGTACTTTACTTCTGGTATTACGGATGCTGCTTATGTAACGGTAATATTAACTGAGAGTGATATTCTTACTACCCAGTCTGGGGCTACAGGAAATTACACACATACCCATGTAATGCGCGCGAGTCTTCAAAACGGACAATGGGGAGAAGCTTTAACTGGAACTACAAATCAAGGCGATTTAGTTACAATGACCTTTTCTTTTGACAATTCATCAACGAATTACGTAATTGACAATTCTGACATCGTTGCTTTCGTTTCAACTGGAATGGATGACAACAGTGAAATTATCACAGGATTCCAAGTTGAGGCAAACGGTGGAAATGGAGGAAATGTTGGAATTGATGCTATTGAGCCTTTAAGCCAATTCAGCATTTACCCGAACCCTGCGAGCGAAGAGATTAACGTTCTTCTAGGAAACAACGTAAACAACGCTGAGATCACAATCACTAATATTACTGGACAAGTAGTTTATACGAACGCAGTAAATGGTGCTGAAGGATCTTTTGTAACATTGAGCAATTCAGATTTGAATTTATACGCTGGAACATACTTCATTACATTAACAAATGAAGGTTCTCTTTCAACGCAAAAATTGATCATTCAATAATTTACGTTCAAGTAGAGATTTTATTTAGGCTACTGTATTTTGTACAGTAGCCTTTTTTTTGTGTTCAATCATTTCTTATCATTATCTTTAGCTTTTCTAAAATAATCGATGAATCCTGTTTCCCATTATACTTCTCAAGCCAATTCTTACGAAGAACAATTAAAGCAACTTAGAAAGCGCCTAATTGTATTTTCCATGCTCCGTTTAACCATATTCCTGGCAATGTGTGCATCTATCTATTTCTTATTGGGAAATATGATTGCCATTTCAATTTCACTCGTTGTTGGGTTTGCCTTGTTCTTCTTTTTCGTGTCTCGCTTCGCCGATCTTAAAAGCCGTCTGCGCTATTTGAATAAAATGCTTGAGCTTAATCAATTGGAACTTGCAGTATTAAATGGTGACATCTCAGAACTAAAAACCGGCGATCAATACATTTTTGAGGAACATCATTTCAACCAAGACATTGACCTCTTTGGACACGGCTCTTTGTTTCAAATTATCAATCGAACAGCAACTCCGAATGGTGAAAAATATCTTGCCGCGTGGTTGAACTCCAACAATATTGATGGCATTGCCGAAAAACAAAAAGCGACGGAGGAACTTAGCGCTAAAGTGAACTGGCGGCAAAAATACTCAGTTGTCGCTTCACTAATTGAATCTGACATCCAATCCCAAGATATTTTGAAGTGGGTGAAGAATTACAAGTCTTTTGTTCCTTCATTTTACAATTGGTTTCCCATTTTATTCACCGCTATATCAGCGTCGATATTCATTGTGTGTCTTACGGAGATAATGCCATGGACCGCTCTCATAGGCTGGATGTTCGTTGGATTTATTTTCACAGGAATTCATTTTAAAAGAGTAACTAAACTTTACAACGTAACTAGTAAAATCAATGATACACTCGCTCAATACTCAAAACTTTTGGAATCGATTGAGAATGAAGACTTCCAAAGCGAGCTTTTAGTTAAATGGAAAAATGAAATCCAAACAAAGGACATAAAGGCCTCTAAACATCTCGAAACTTTAGCTCAAGAAATTGCACATTTGTCCAATCGAAACAACCTTATTTACGGCTTTATCTCTAGCGGCTTTATGCTCTTAGACATGCGATATTCATTCAGAATTGAAAAATGGTTGAACGAATTCGATGGAGCTATAGGCGATTGGTTTGAAGCAATTGAACGGTTTGATGCAATCAATTCACTAGGGAATTACCGTTTCAACCATCCTAATTATGTCTATCCGGAAATCGTTTCTGGCGACAAACTTCAATTAAATGCTCAAGATATTGGGCACCCGCTATTAAATCCAAAATCCATTGTTACCAATTCTATCGAAGTGAATAAAGACGACTTCTTTATTATCACTGGAGCAAACATGGCTGGAAAAAGTACCTTCTTAAGAACGGTCGCTGTCAATATGGTTATGGCGAATAATGGTCTTCCCGTTTGTGCAAAGTCATTCTCGTACCGTCCGGTAAAATTGATTTCAAGCATGAGAACCTCGGATTCCTTAATGAACGACGAATCTTACTTCTTCTCTGAGTTGAAACGTTTAAAGTTTATCGTTGACGCCATCAAAACGGATACTTACTTTATTATTCTCGATGAAATATTAAAAGGGACAAACAGTAAAGACAAGGCGGAAGGATCTCAGAAGTTTGTGGAGAAATTAGTTGGATCGAAATCTACTGGACTTATTGCTACTCATGATTTAAGTCTTTGTAAGCTCGCAGATACTTTACCTCAAATCCGAAACTACTACTTCGACGCAGAAATTGTAGACGATGAATTGTTCTTTGATTACACCTTCAAGAAAGGGATTTGTCAGAACATGAACGCTTCTTTCTTATTGAAAAAAATGGAAATCGTTTAGCGAAATTCTCCCTTCAAACTAGCATTCAATGTATTAGGTGAAAAAGATAATAACAGATAATTGACCTTTTCTTCAACCTTTCGTTATGAGTTTTCGTCATTAAATACGGGTACGAAACGCCCTAATTAAAAACTCTTTGTTACTTTCACGAACAAATAAATGTATTTATATGAAAAAAATTTACTTATCAATCTTATCGTTTTCACTTGTCAGTGTTGCCACTGCACAAACTACAACTACTACAGCAGTTGGGAAAACCCATTCTCCTGTAATTAAATCAAGCGTAAAGCCTACGAACATTAATTCAGAGAAAGCAGTTCTTTGGGGACCAAATACTTTTGGAACTCCAGGTGAATGGTCTTTTACTGATAATGCTACATCTGGTGACAACTGGGTAATTGGAACAGGTGTTCCTTCTGGTTCATTCGCGATTCCTGGCATTCTTTCTACTACTGCAGGTGACGGATTTGCAATGTTTGATTCAGATGCATTATGTTCTGGAAACCAAAATGCTGATGTTTATTTCACTACTTCTATTGATTTAACTGGACAAATGGCTGTTGCAATCGAATTCGAATCGTATTACAGAGCTTATCAAGGTAATTGTTACGTTATTGCTAGTACTGATGGAATTACGTGGACAGAAGTTCAGGTTCACTCAGGTATCGCAGTAAATGATGATACAGGAAATCCTTACCTTACTACAGCAAATGTTTCTGGTATTGTAGGTGGTTCTGCAACTGCTTATTTCGGATTCAGATACATCGGTGGATGTGATTACGCGTGGATGGTTGACGATGTTTCTATCGTTACTCTTCCAGATAATGACGTTGCTCTTCTTACTGGTTGGCACGCTGACATCGTTACCGATTACGAATATGCAATGACTCCATTGACACAAGTTCGTGAAATGATTGCTGGTGTTATCGTTGAAAATCAAGGTGGATTAACTCAAACTGTTGATGTTACTTGT
>JABSPC010000703.1 GCA_013215515.1 Crocinitomicaceae bacterium | reverse complement strand
TACAAACGCATTTGCTGAATCGTTCAATTCTAAAATTAAGTTGTTTAGAGCTAACTCTAGAGGTGTGAAAGACACCACTTTCTTCCTGTTTAGAATTGCCACTCTTTTTGCTTAGTCCCCCTAAAAATTAACTTGACCCCTTGTGTAGTGTAAACACCGATTACATCCTCATAAGGGCTAGACTCATATATACCTACAATTTCAATCTTGCCGATACGTTTGATAGAATAAATTAGGGTTACATCTATATCATGGCTGATTGATTCGTTCGGAGCCAAGTATTGCATGTTTTTCTGACCAATTCCCATGGGTAATAGACATGCTTGATGATCACCTGGTAAATCGAATCTGTTTCCATAAGTATCATAGATTTTGAAGAAAATCTCGCGACCTATTCCTTCTTCGTAACCAATTAATGACCTATTGTTTATCAATAAAGTGTCTTTAGAAATGTTCTTCAACGTGGATTCTAAAATGATTCGTTCACCAATTTTGAGCTTTCGCTTTTCAGGCTTTAACTTAAGTGACATCAGTGGTTTAACCTTGTCGGTTTTAGATTCCTGATTTGATCCATGTTCATCCGAACAACCAATTGTTGTTATTAACAATAAAGTAGCAAGAGATGTCTTAAACAGGGTTAGACGCACAATAAAAAATTAATGAAGGGTTATTTCCCTTTCACGTATTGCAAGTCCCAATCGAGTGATTCCAAAGTATCCCCTTTAATAAGGTAAACAGGAATGAATTGCTTTTTCAGAATGGAAGTGTCACCATAAATTGCTCTATGTCTTAAATAAAGTGTATCGTTTTTACTTTTATATTTTACTTGCTCATAGTACTTATATGAAGTTGCCGTAGTTATTTGATAGTGAGTCCATCGCGCTTTGCCAAACAGTTTCAGTTTTAAAGGAGCTTCATTCACAGCGTACGATGTACGAATTGAATTTGTATGGTATTTACCTGAGACACCGCAGCCCATAAGCATCAATAACGAGCCTGTAAAAATTGAAGTAAGAAGAATGTTTTTCATCTTGGACATATTCGTGAATACTAAAAGTAGGATTTATTTTTACAAGATTACGATTGATATCTAATTCAATTGAACATTTAACCTTAATTTAAAAGGTTCAGAATGGCAATTATTCAAGAAATTGATATAAAGTTTGATAGAAAAGCATTTGAAGCAATGTACTTCAGAGACTATGAAGACAGCTATTTAATTGGACCAAAAACGAAGGCGCGATTCATAGTATCGCTGGTAATCAGTATAATATCTCCTTTAATTACAGTAAGTGGGCATGATATTTATCCTATGATTATGCTTCTGTCTTGGGGCGTATTTCTAATCATTTGGGTCGACTATTTGATGATTATATACAAAATCGGTAAGTGGAAAAGGGAGGTATTCAAAAAGCTAGATCAACAATCTCAAGTGAAATCAATGAAAATTCAATTGGCTGAAGAATCTATAACGTTAATTGAAGATGGGGAGAAAAGCTCTGAGCGTTGGAGTCATTTTACGGAATGTGAATTGTCAACTTCTTCTATTTTACTGAATG
>JABSPC010000702.1 GCA_013215515.1 Crocinitomicaceae bacterium | reverse complement strand
TCCTGAATTTTCTTGAATTTTTGGCAAGCCTCCAATCGGAGTGAGAACATTAAATCCTACGCTTAATCGATGTTTAGTTGTTTCTAATTGATCACCTACCTGAGCTTGAGTATTTAAAACAAAGCCTAGAATAAAAAGTGCTACTAATCGCATGTTCTTGTTAAGAATTGATTTCATAATACTGTCTTTATTTTGCATTAAACTTTTTAGTACCTCTTGCCTCAATAATGGCAATCATTATTGGAAGAAAAAATAGGGGGAGGAGAAATAAACTACCAATAATTATATGAGCCCACGCTAGTCTTTTGGTTTGTCTGCCTTCCTCTTTAGAAGATTTCTTACCTACTAACTTGTTTGTGGTTTTTATTAAGTTTAAAAACATGAAAAAATAAGCCGTTAAAGTTCCTCCCAACAGAGCGAGGGCCATAATCATGTAAAATGTAAAAAATGCATTGAGAAGCAATAAGATCCCGCAGATTAGTCCGATTATCGCAAATATTGTAAAGACCCAAGCCTTTTTATAGAGTTTTTGAGCCTCTTCCACCTTATCGATTTTTGGCACTGCCATTCGGCTGGTTTCAGGTTCTACTTCTTTCGGAGAAATAGGAGTGACTTCTTTTGTTTGGTCCTTACTATCAATTTGGAATTCAGTATCCGAATGGTTGTCGGTTGTATTATTTTCTAACGATGGGTCGAGAGTAAGTTCCGCTTCATTTTTAGGGACTGCTTCTTGGGTTGTAGTGCTATAAAAAAGCGCCTCATTATTCTCAACTTTAGTTTTTGTCAATTCCTTGTCAGTTGAATTTATATTGCCTTTATCAGCTTTGGTTTTTCCTGAACGGTTAATGTGCCACCCCTTGTTGAACTTTCGCTTCTGGATCAATCTGTTTGAGACAACGTTGTTAGATGTACTACAGGAAAAAGTGATGAACAGAAGTAAAAGGTAGAGTAGATTTTTAGATTGTGTAATACGCATATGTAAAGTTACTTAATTGCAATTCATTTTCTATTGTGAATAGCGCAATTAGAATAGGTGTACTTGTGTAAGTCCGTAATAGCTTTCAATATTAATGTAGACATGAAAAAAAACGCCGATCCTAAAAGAATCAGCGTCTATATCATATCGAACAATCGAATATCTACTATAAATGTATCACCTCACCATAAGCTGCCGCAGCTGCTTCCATTATTGCTTCCGACATTGTTGGGTGGGGGTGAACCGTTTTAATTAATTCATGACCGGTAATTTCAAGTTTACGAATAGCTACAATTTCAGCGATCATTTCAGTAACGTTCGCACCAATTAAATGGCCTCCAAGTAACTCACCGTATTTAGCGTCGAAGATTAGTTTTACAAATCCTTCTTTCGTCCCAGCAGCACTAGCTTTACCTGACGCAGAGAATGGGAATTTACCAACCTTCAATTCATAACCAGCTTCTATTGCTTGAGTCTCAGTCATTCCAACTGATGCTACTTCTGGAGAACAATACGTACATCCAGGGATGTTACCATAATCCAATGTGTCTGGGTTTTCTCCAGCTATTTTCTCAATACAGATAATTCCTTCAGCAGAAGCTACGTGAGCCAAAGCTGCAGTTGGCAATACATCACCAATCGCGTAATAACCTGGGATATTTGTTTGGTAGTAATCACCAACGATGATTTTTCCTTTATCAGTCACTATCCCAACATCTTCTAATCCGATGTTTTCTATGTTAGCCTCAATTCCTATGGCAGAAAGAACAATATCACATTCGATTTTCTCTTCTCCTTTTTTCGTTTTTACAGAAACAACACATCCTTTTCCTGAAGTATCAACTGATTCAACAGATGAATCTGTCATCACTTTAACTCCCGATTTCTTGAATGATTTCGTTAATTCTCTTGAAACGTCCTTGTCTTCAATAGGAACAATGGTCGGTGCATATTCAACAACTATAACCTCAGTTCCAATTGTTTTGTAGAAATATGCGAACTCAACTCCGATAGCTCCAGATCCAACAATCACCATTTTCTTTGGTAATGTTTTCAATGTTAAAGCCTCACGGTATCCTATAACTTTCTTTCCGTCTTGTTTAAGATTAGGCAATTGTCTTGAACGTGCACCAGTAGCGATAACTATACCTTTACTAGCGGCATATTCAGTCGTTTTGCCTTTGTCATCAGTAACAGCAACTTTCTTTCCTGCCTTGATAACACCAGTTCCCATAAGAACATCAATCTTGTTCTTTTTCATTAGGAATTGGATTCCTTGACTCATTCCGTTTGCAACTCCACGGCTTCTATCAACCATTGCTCCGAAATCAGCATTGCTATCTTTTACAGTAATTCCGTAATCCGCTGCATGCGTGATATATTCAAATACGTTTGCACTTTTTAAAAGCGCTTTTGTTGGGATGCATCCCCAGTTTAAACAAATTCCACCTAACGACTCTTTCTCAACGATAGCCGTTTTTAATCCTAACTGAGAAGCACGGATAGCAGTAACATAACCACCAGGTCCACTTCCAACAACAATTATATCGTAACTCATATTTTCAAAAATTGGTGACGCGAATTTAACGATTAATTTGAAAACCTTGATACGACTTCTAGTGGATTCCGAGAAACTTAAAATTCATCTACCAATTTCCCCCTATTTTAATCGATACGAAGCCTTGATTTCGTAACGAAGTTTTATCTTCTTGAACCCCGGCGAATCATCTCCTGAAGGCTGCATTTCATAAG
>JABSPC010000701.1 GCA_013215515.1 Crocinitomicaceae bacterium | reverse complement strand
GATTCATTATCCAAATAAATCGTGTGCGTCGTTGCTCCATAAGAAGCGAACTTTGCATTCACGGTTTGTGCTCTGGATTTAAGATTTCCAAATCTGTCTTTGTACGTGGTTGATGTTGTCAAACTCTTGAGTGATTGTAATTCACGAAGTGCATACAAAGCTTCTGGATCAAGACCATCCATGTCTTGAATTACAAGTAGCTTTTCGATCAAATCATCTTTTTTGTAGTGATAAAGTGAACGGCTTGTAACTCTTGAAAACGAGATTACGTCTTCATCTGGAAAACACTTTGCAATCGAGTTTATCAAATGAGACTTGCCGCTTCCAGAAGTTGATTGAACAAGCGCGTGCAATTGGTAATCTGATTTGTAGCTACTGCCAATAATGAAAAGCAAAAGACGGTTATCGGTCTCCCCTACTATTCCAATATCATCAAGTAGCTTTGAGATCGTTTTAAACAGATGCTTTTGAGACAACAGACCAATTGCCTGTTTTTCCTCAGGCAATGAAAGCTTGATTTCTTCTTTCTTCTTTTCAAATTCTTGCTTGTAGAAGTCCTCTCGATAGATTTCCAAAAGATCACCTAATCGAAATAGATCCGCTTCCAGTTCTACGTAGTCAAATCCTTCTTTTTCTGATAAGTCACAACATCGTTTTTCGATTTGGCTATAATCGTACAGATCAATTTTTAAACGTTGTTTACGTTTTGATTCATTTTCGATTATTAGGGTGATTTTCAAGGCTGATAAATCCATTGAAAGTCTTCCAAGGATGGTAAATGTTCCTGAAATACCATAGTACATGATTTTGTACTCATGGATGATTTCTAGCCCGCTGTTTTGCGGACTAGAGTTTTGATTGTTCTTTTTCATACTAGTGTTGATTAACGGGTGTAACGGTTACTGAAATTTTGCTTGTAATGCTCTTTGCACCAAGCATACATGACACGGTAATAGTGATAGCGCTTGCTACCAGATTTTGCCTCATGAATTTGATCTGAGAATAACGCCGCATAGGCGATAAACTCATCTTTTGGAAGCTGCTTTAGGATGGATTTCATCACAGCTGTACCAGGTCTTTGATTTTGCTTCATAAAATTGATTTTGATCGTTAAAAAATTGCTAATACACGCGCAGAACCGCGACGCGCACTTTGCGTAAGCAACTTTTTGGAGGAGAGAAGGAAATGAAGCAAGGTTTTTGACAAAAAAAATACTACCCGTTAGCATGGATAGTATTGTTAGAAAGGAATGGTCTAAAACCTATGATTAGGTGTCAAAGCCAAAAACGAAAAAGAGGGTGGAGATTATTTTTGCAAAACCCGAAGGGCTTGACCTTGAAGCATGACTGAACGTGGACTAAATTTGCGAATATGTAAAGTGCAAAATCAGGTTGATTGAAGAAATAAATGAGTTTTTTAGCTCAGTTCTATGTTATATGCTATCTCCATTTAATGAGTAGGATCAACAAGAGTAATGATTCGGTTAAATTAAAATTCGAACCAATTGAACCAAACCTATCAATGTTATGTAATGTTTCACTATAGGCTAGGGCAGAACTCTCGTAGTTGTTAATTAGCATTTCGGGAATGTAGTATCGCAACAGGAATGGGAGTACTTGCACGAGAATTATCCCCGCTCCAAGCCAAATTAATACTTTTTTAGTCGATATTATTTCTAATACGACTTTACTCCAAATCCGTTTAGATATAACATACAGTATTAGGCATACCGCGATAATGGTAACTATTTGATTTCCCCAAACCCAACAAATCTGAATAGGGTCCAAATATTTTCTGAAGATGAATTATTGGAATTATTCGTCTCAGATATGGAAGGTAAATCACGAAATGTAAGCTTCGATTTGGATTGAGCCGAGACATAGAAGAATTGCTTTCTATTCGTGGAGTAAAAGTGGATCATGCGTCCCACCACAAGATTAAATCCTTAAGAAAAGAGTTCTTTTTCTTTTGAATTTTGGGGGCATCTAATGTTTCGGTTTTCTCAACTGATCGCTAACTTAACTATATCATCTTCATTATGGTTTTCAATTG
>JABSPC010000700.1 GCA_013215515.1 Crocinitomicaceae bacterium | reverse complement strand
ATTTTGAAGTTCACATCGGCATCGAGCAGTGCTCGGCGAACTTCTTTAAGCGTTTCGGCTACGTTTACTTCGGTAATTTGACCTTGTCCTTTTAAGACTTTAAAAGCTCTTTCGAACTTATCCGTTAAATTTTCAAACATAGTTATATGATATTCAGGGCTACAAAACTACGAAAAACGCTTCTCTTTCTGTCGTTCTGTGGCTTACTTTTTTAGACTGAAATTTGGTCACTCCTCCGATTCTGGCAATTCACCTCCTTCAACTTTCGCAACTGGTTCAAGCAAAGCTATTTTGATATTGAAATAACCGTAAATAACAGTCATGACCGGACTTATTAAATTGAAGAAGCGATACATCCAATACTCGCCAGTTGCGACACCAAGAACCGTTGATTGGGCTGCTCCACAGGTATTCCAAGGAATAAGCACTGATGTTACGGTTCCGGCGTCCTCAAGTGTTCGACTTAAATTTTCTGGAGCCAATCCCCTATCTCTGTATGTGTCAGCAAACATTCTTCCCGGCACTACAATCGCTAAATACTGATCTGACGCCGTTGCATTGAAGAATATACAAGTCCCAGCTGTAGTCGCTATCAATGATCCTGTCGTCTTCGCTAAAGAAACAACTGCGGATGTGATTTTCTGCAATAATCCGCAAGCTTCCATTACACCACCAAAAGCCATTGCACAAATAATCAGCCAAATTGTGTTCATCATCCCTGACATTCCACCAGATTTGAATAATTTATGAATTCCGCCATACATATCTGAATCACTAATTAGTAATTAAAGATAAATTTGTGAATCCATTGCTAAGGAAGGTATCATCGGTTGATACACTTCTTTTTCCGGAAATTCTTCAACCAACTTTGTAAACGTTTCATGATCGGAGCCTAAAAGTGATACCTCATCAAACATAGCACCTAATGATGCCTTATAAGAGTCAAACGCGTAATTTCCCGAACCGCCAAGTTCTGCAATTAAGTCCTGCTGAAAGATCACTGCCGCAACTGCTCCTAATAATACACCAATAAACAAAGCAGGAACTGCATCAACCTTCTTAATGATTAAAAAGATCACAATTACTGGTACAAGAAATAACACTGGAGAAATATAAAATTTAGACTCCAACAGGCTTAAAATCCCCTGAACTCCTTCTTCACTTGGTTTAGATTCAATTGTGACCCCCCAAATAAGGAAAATAATCAATGTAATCGCGATAGATGGAATCGTGGTCTTAGCCATATAACGAATATGCGTAAACAAATCAGTTCCTGCCATTGCTGGTGCTAAATTCGTCGTATCCGAAAGTGGCGACATTTTATCGCCAAAGTAAGCACCTGAAATTATCGCTCCTGCCACTACTCCTTCATGAAGTCCCAATACTGATCCTATCCCAAGCAAAGCTAAACCTACTGTGGCAATCGTACTCCAAGAACTACCTGTTGCCATTGCCACAATCGCACTAATAGCACAAGCGGCAACCAAGAAAAAAGTTGGATTCAGAATTTTCAAACCATAATAAATCATAGTTGGAACTACACCAGATAACATCCATGTTCCGGCCAGAGCACCTATCAATAATAAAATCAATAATGCTGGAAGAGCGGTTTTTATGCTTTTTGTAATTCCCTTTTGGATCTCATTCCAAGAATATTTTAAACTAAAGCCTATAACCGTTGCAACAGCTGTAGCCATCAACAACGCTATTTGATTCGGTCCGTATGTGGCATCCTCTCCATATATATAAACGTTGAGAGCAAGTAGAATCATCAATACAACAATTGGCACTATTGCAATTAAGAAACTTGGTTTGCGGTAAATTTTATTAGAAGTCATAAAAAGGAAGTATTCTTTAGCGCGTTAAAAGTAAGGAATTTATGATCGTTTCTTTGTCTTTTTCGGATTGTAAAAAAGTAGAATTAAAACAGGCAATAAAGTAAGATCAGCAATAAGCGCAACGAAAAGAGCTATACAAAGCATTATTCCCAAATAGAAAGTCCCTAAGAAACTGGAAAAAACCAATAAAGCGAATCCAGCACACAGGATCAAAGTTGTAAGAATCATTGCCTTTCCTGTCGTCAAGTAACTTCGTTTAAGGGCATACATTTTTGTTCTTCCCTTCATCAATTCATACTTAAATTTACCGAGGAGATGAATGGTGTCATCGACGGCAATTCCAAAAGCAATTGTGAATATTATAGCCGTTGATATTTTCAATTCGACCCCCATGTACCCCATTACACCTGCAATAAAAACAAGAGGAACAAGATTTGGCACCAGGCTAATTATTAGTATTGAGAATGATCTATAAATTATTCCCATTAATAAGGCGACAATCAGAATTGAAACCAACAAGCCCTTAACAAGGCTAGTTGAAAGATAACTGAGGTTTTTATCTATTAAATGCGCAGTACCTGTAATTTGATATTTAATTTTTCCATTCAATGTTTTAGACTCTAATAATTTGTTCAATTTCTTATCCATCTTAGTTACCGTGATGTTTCCCAAATCTCCAATGGTGCCACTAATTCGCATTAATAGTTCAGTTGAATCAACCATTAGTCTGTAAAACGGTTCAGCCTTTGGGCTCCTCAATCCACGCTTAAGATTTTTCCATTTACTTTTCTGTGTGGGCAACGTATAGTACTCAGGCAACCCCGAATACATACTTCGATGACCGATCTTAAGGGCTGTAACCAGAGATGTCTTGACGGTTAAACCATATTCATTTAGCAAATAATGCTCAACGGTATCAATTGTTCTTAATACGTCCTTGTCCCAAACATTAATTGACGTATCCATAATTGTCACGGCAATTTCCACTGGCCTTACTCCTCCATAATGTTCATCCAAATAATTAAAGTCTTGTTTCAAGGGCTCATTTTCACTCAGATCATCCATCAATAAGTTGTTCGTCTGAATTTGAAGTAATCCATAAAAACAGATAGACATAACGGCAGCGCTAATAACTAAAATCGTTCCACGTCGGCGAATCACTATTATAAACCATTTCTCCAATCTTTTTCTCCAGAAATGATCCTTTTTTTCCTTCCTAACATGTTTCGGACCTGGGAAGAAAATAAACAAGGCTGGTAAGGTTATAAACGTTAAAACAAAAGCGACTAAAACTCCAATCCCCATTACAACTCCAAATACCTGAATTGGCTGAACACGAACAAATACAAGCGAGAAGAATCCAATTGAGGTGGTCACTGATGTTAACAAGGTTGCCATTCCTACTTCCCTAACAGATAGCTTTATTGCTTCTAGCGGTGTGTCTTCCGTCCTGAGAGCATCCAAATAGCGGGAAACGAGATGAATCACATCAGACATTGACACAACAAACATTACGGACGGCAAGACCGTTAGAATAATATTAACGGGCTCTTCAAACAATCCCATCATTCCAATGAGCCATATCATTCCTGCAAAAATTACAAGTTGAGGGATTAAAACACCCCAGATAGATCGGAAAGCAATTGTGAGAAATAAGATTATGAGGATTGCACTTAAAGCAACAAACAGTAGCATTTCCTTCATCATTTTATCGATGTAATACTTCTGCCCTATCGTTCTTCCGGCGATTCGCATCTTCTGAAAGTTGTACTCTTCGGCCTTCGCATTTAAATCATCGATTAGCTTATCGCTTTTTTCTTTCGATAAAAAATCTTCGTGTTTTATAAAAAGACAAATAGATTTAGCATCCTCCGCCACGAACGAATTTATCAGTTCATGTTTGCTGTATATATTAATTGAATCT
>JABSPC010000070.1 GCA_013215515.1 Crocinitomicaceae bacterium | reverse complement strand
GCCCTCCAATAAATATGTCTGGAATTGAATCATTGTTAATGTCCTGCACTAAGGCACTTGTATAGATTTGAGTTGGAGCAGAGATTTTCCAGAGAATATCTCCTGTTTTACCGTCAACAGCAACTACCCCACTCGTTAGTTCGTGCGTTTCACTTCCCGCTCCAATAATAACGTCCAATACGCCATCTCTGTTTAAATCGGCAAATCGAGTTGATGAAAAAATGGCTGCAGAATCCAATCGTACTCTCCAACGCGACTCTTGTGAATTAGCCATCGATGCGCTAAATATTACAAAGAGAAAAATAAGATATTCAAACCTAAACATTTGCTTTAGATAAGTTAGTTTCAACAAAGTTAGACAAAGCTTGAGATTAACAATTCTGCTTTCTCTTAAAAATCCGATCAAAAAAAATCATCACCAAGTTCAAAAGTCACTCAATAACGTTCAAGGCTCGAAACGTGCGGATCGCTACTAAGGTTGTTATTTCCGAAGTTAAGATTAGAATTCTAATCCAAAAATGATTTTACGAAGAAAATTCCGCATGGTTTGTAGGCTATGTACCTGTTGCACAACTCTGTTGACAAACTTAGTCAAATGATTTCAAATGAGCCTCTTAGTTTCTTATCTTGAGATATGCAGGGCAAGAAAGACTATCAAGAGCAACTCTTCACGAGCTTCCAACTGAGTAATCATGTACCCAATAATAACTTTTATCGTCGTTTATCCGAACATCTTGATTTACGTTTCGTGCGTAAATTAACCAAAGCACACTACGGTACTTGTGGTCAAAAATCAATCGACCAAGTGGTGTTCTACAAGTTGAGTTTGGTGGGATATCTAGAGAACATTATCAGCGATCGAAAACTGATTGATCATTGCTCGATGCGTCTAGATATTATGTTTTTCTTGGGTTACGACATTGATGAACCGTTGCCTTGGTACAGTACAATAAGCAGAACGCGTCAGTTGTTCCCAGACGACTTATTCGAAAAAGTATTCACTGAGATCTTGACAATGTGCATCGAAAAGGGAATGGTAGCAGGTCATATTCAAGAGGATAAAGATCTTGTTTGGAGTTGAAAGTGCCAGAAGAGGAACTAGAAGAACATCTTCAAAAGATTCGTTATGTGAATCCTGTAGATGAGCCAAGACGTAAATCCAAAGAAGATAAATCCGATGATGATCAACGAACACTTAAGGCAACTGATTCAGACTTAAATGCTATTGCTAACCGCAATAAAAACTGGCGAGATAAAAGTGGAGACCGTCCAGGTCGTAATATAAAACAAGCGAGTATACAAGTAACAAGAAAAGGTAACACCTTTGAAGATCAAACGTTAGAGCTGGGAGCACTACAGCCCCACGGATCCCGATGCTCGTATCAGCGTAAAACCGGGCAAGGCAAGAAAGCTAAATTACCTGAGCCAGATGAGTGTGCATACTGCCAATCATGTGATTACAGATATTGGGGCAGATTTTGCCAATCAAAAGGACAGTCAACATTTGCAAAAGATCACATTGCGTCTCAGAGAACGATTGAATAAACAAGGACTACTCATGCACAATGTCTTGGCTGATGCAGGTTACAGCAGTGGCGAAAACTATGCGTTTTTTGAAGAACTAGGACTCAAAAGCTACATTCCTCCGTATGGACAATACAAAGGCGGACCTGAAGGCTTTATCTATCACCGAGAAGCTAATTACTGGGAATGCAGTCAAGGTAAGCGGGTTGAGTTCCGTAAAACGTTTGAAGATAAAGGCGTTAAAAAGAACCAATATACTACCAAAAGAGCAGACTGTCGTGATTGCCCAATCAAAACAGCTTGTATCGGAAAAAGCCACGAGAAGCGTCTTGATATTACGTATTACAAGGAGGAGTATGATCGAGGAATAGCTCGTCTGAAAAGTAAACAGGGTAAACGATTTAAGTTCATTCGAAGCTCCACAGTAGAGCCTGTTTTTGGCTCGCTCACCCAGTTCTACGGTATGAGAAAAGTAAACACGATCGGAATAAACCAAGCAAATAAGACGATGCTCCTGGTAGGAGCGGCTTATAACTTGAAAAAGTACATGAAATTTATTGAAAGGAAGGCGGTAAGTACGACGAAAGAGGTGAGAGCTTCATTGGTTTTAATTATTGGACATCTATCAGGTCAAAAGAGGCTGTTAAAAGCACGTACTTTTTGAGAGGAATCCCAGAAGATGATATTGTTGCAGTGCTTAGATCGACGTAAATGAGGTCTAGTTTTGTTCAATTAGGAGGTTGTGCAACGGTTACCTATGTTATAGTTATTCCAAATATATTTTCGCCCATGTTTCGATTTATTAAAAAACTTAACGTAGCTTTGTCTCTGAAATGAGAAACAAGAATATTATTCCATCAATTATTTTGGTCGTAGCAATTAGCTACGAGCACTAGGATGGTATATCTAAAAATATAGATCGAAGCCATCCACTAGGATGGCTTTTTTTTGCTTAAACAATTAGAATGAAACACATAGGAAACATAATTATTATCGTAGTCATTATTATTTGCTCTTCAACGGGGTGAGACTAGGATGATGTTATATAAACGCTAAGCCTTTCTCACATCGAGAAAGGCTTTTTTTTTGAACTAAAATTAAAACCAATAATATGTATTACAATGACAAAACAACCATCTTCCTCGATGGGAAATGGTTGAAAGCGAATGACGCTTCAACAGACTTGTACTCTCAGACACTTCATTACGGTGCTGGTGTTTTTGAGGGAATACGATCGTACGAAACGGAAGATGGAGCAATGGTCTTCAAAGCAAAGGAACATTATGAAAGACTCCAGTACTCTGCAGAAAAAATGCACATCAATCTTCCATACTCGGTAGAAGAATTGGTAGCACTCACATATGAGCTATTAGAAAAAAACGATTTGCAAAATTCTTACATCCGCCCATTAGTTTATTTAGGACAAAACATGTCATTGCAGCCTACTGAAGAAGTTCATGTTTTGCTGTGTGCATGGAAATGGGAT
The DNA here is from genome assembly GCA_013215515.1 of Crocinitomicaceae bacterium. Taxonomy (GTDB): domain Bacteria; phylum Bacteroidota; class Bacteroidia; order Flavobacteriales_D; family Crocinitomicaceae; genus UBA4466. The sequence goes on along the minus strand of JABSPC010000070.1, from coordinate 833 downwards.
CGATACCTAGGAGACGAACAATTGAAATTGATGACATCTTCCTTTCAACGACCCAATCCAAAATCTTGCTTTGTTGACGCCAAGGTAACTGGGCATTATACAAATTCGATTTTGGCCACAACTGAAGCAAAAAAAGAAGGATTTGATGAAGCACTTCTTTTGGACATGAATGGTTTTGTTGCTGAAGGTCCTGGTGCGAATTTCTTCTACGAAAAAGGCGATAAATTGTACACAGCTCCACTAGGAAATATACTGGCTGGCATTACCCGACAAACAATTTTTGAACTGGCAAATGAGCTAGGAATAGACGTTGTAGAAAAGTACTTTAAGCCGGAAGATGTTTATGAAGCTGACGGTGCCTTTTTTACAGGAACTGCTGCTGAGGTAGCTGGAATTAAAAGTTTAGATGGTAAGAAGTTCAATCAAAAATGGGAGGATACGTTTGGAGCTTTGCTTTCAGCGGCCTACCTCAATAGAGTACAGAAAAAAGAATACAAAAATTTTGAATTGGTATGAAACTAAATAAATACAGCTGTCGAGTAACACAAGATGACTCTCAACCTGCGGCAAAAGCAATGTTGCATGCGATCGGTCTGACGAAAGAAGATTTTGCCAAGCCCTTTGTTGGAATAGCAAGCACGGGATATGAAGGGAATCCTTGTAACATGCACCTAAATGACCTAGCAACTAAAGTGAAGGAAGGAACGCTCAAGGAAAATCTTGTTGGTTTGATTTTCAACACGATTGGAGTGAGTGATGGTATATCAATGGGAACACCTGGAATGCGTTATTCTCTTCCATCGAGAGATGTTATCGCTGATTCCATGGAAACG
>JABSPC010000007.1 GCA_013215515.1 Crocinitomicaceae bacterium | reverse complement strand
TGCCTTTGGTGATACATCTATTTTTAACTCTAGTGTATCCATTAATACGAATCAATAATGGTGCAGAATGAATCTGCCTTCAAAGAAGCTCCACCAATTAGTCCTCCATCAACGTTTGGACAAGAAAATAACTCATTTGCATTGGCTTGGTTACAACTTCCGCCATAAAGAATTGAAACATTATTTGCTGTTTCAGCATCATAACGCTCATGAATCCATGTGCGAATCGATCTATGCATACTTTCAGCTTGATCGAAAGATGCAGTGACACCAGTACCGATAGCCCAAACAGGCTCATAAGCAATGACCTTACCCATCATTTGTTCTTTCGTCAAGTGCAAGAGGCTTTCTTCCAATTGCATTTTGACAAATTCTAATTCTTTTCCTGCTTCCCGAATCATTAGAGGCTCACCACAACAAAAGATAAAATCGAAGTTATTTGCCATTGCTGTGTCCACTTTCATTTTTAAAAGTTCGTTTCCTTCGCTGAAATAGGCTCTTCTTTCGCTGTGCCCAATTAACCCAACTGTAGCTCCAGAGCTACGCAATTGACTAATTGACAACTCTCCAGTAAAGGCTCCTTTCGGTTCTGTATGAAAATTTTGTGCTCCAACTTCAACTCCTTCATTTTTCCCTTCTGAAACAGCGTTAATAAAAACTGAAGATGGAAAGACGATTACTCTTACATCGTCTTGCGTATTCTTTATTCCTTGAATTAGCTCTTTGGCTTCATTCAACTCAAGGTTCATTTTCCAATTTCCTACAACTATTTTTTGAGCCATTACTTTAAATGATTAGACTTAAATGATTCTACTGATGGAGTTGATCTGAACGGATACTTCCCTTTTACTACTCCTTTTTCCAACACAACTACAGTTGGATTTGATCTTGAAATAATCTTCAATTCAATTTCATCCATTGCAAAAGTTGCGACATTAAATTTATTCTTCTTTCTGAATTTGTTAATGTCTTCTCGGCTGGCATTACAAATCATAATAAATGGCACTCCCTTTTTCTTACATGCAGCATGCAATTTTTTGAGTTTACCAATATTTGACCAATTTCCTTCCTCTAGGCTTTTGGAAATGATTATAACAATGCGCTTTGCATTTATTATAGCGTCCATAGCATCTATATCGAATACATCTTCCGGATAACTCGAAAGCGTATCTAGAACGGGATAATCAGCCGGTGGATACTCATCCAAGTTATACTCCTCGAAGGTGAGATCGTAAGTCGCGCTGTCGTAATTATCTCTAATTCTAATCATCTGCAATGAATTCGTATCAACGAATGTTTGAATCATTTCCAACTTCATCTCTGCTTTCGATAAATCAGCGATATCAATGCTTGGTCGGAAATCCATAATTGAAGCATTCACTGGTTCAACAACGCAATCTGTTTTATCAAAATCAGCCTTCCAACGTTCAGGATTGCCCCACATATCTTGAGTTATTTCACTCATCGGGACTCGCTTCTTCTTACCTGTTTTTAAATCAGTCAAATAGTAGAAGTATTCGTATTCCCCTTTAACTCCGTCCTTCATTTTCTCATGTAAATCAGATCCCACCGCGTATGGCCTATAATCCTTGATTGGATTGTACATGAGGACATAGGTTACCATGAATATACAGAGTAAGGTTAACGCTAGTGCAGCGCTGTAATATTTTCCAACCTGACCTCCCAAGTTTCTCAATATCCAAACAATAACAAAAACTGACATGAATCCAAAGAGAACGCATAAATTCGAATCACTCAACCAAAAGAAGAAGATCGAAATTATAATTGATGCGATTGCATCAAACCATTTCCCACCTACTCTCAACATCCAAAGCGATCCTATAATCCCAGCGAGCGCAAAGAAAACTGGAAAATACCAGCCAAAGATCCATGAGAAGAATACTACAACACCCATTGAGGATGAAATCATAACTAGATTTTGTTTCCTCGAATTTGGCTTAATGATCCACTGTGCAACAAAAATCCAAATCACCAAATAGAGCAAGACCAAATCTTTCCAAAGCGATTCTTTAGGTGTCAATGATCGTCCTACAGAACCTTTCATTGCATCTCCGAAACAGCCGCAATCAGCAACACATTGAGGCGTTTTCATTTCAGCGATAACAACTTCTTCTTTGGTTTTAGAAACTACCCAAATCAACTTTTGATACTTCTTACCTTCTTCCTTGGCAGCAGCCTTGTCGGCTTTCATATTGATGCGATGCATCTTTGCCTCCTCTAGTTTCATCTTGGCAGAAGCGGCATCTGCATAATCCGACAATACGTATGTATCGTGATCCAAAAATCGAGCTTCAGCATCACATGTGGATGTATGCCAAGTCAGGAACGTAAAGAAAATCATCATGATTAGCATCAAATAAGACACTAGTTTAACCTTCCCTCCAATGATGATAAGCACTCCGAGAACAATCTCAAAAATACAGACAAGAACACTTAAGAAAAGGGCCCATTCAATAAAGTATTCCATTGAAAACCCTGGCGTTCCGAACAACTCTTTGATTCGATAAGCAAGTGCACCATCTTCAAAATACTCTTCAAGTTTGTAAGAAAATCCAATGGGATCATTTGCTTTCACCAATCCAGAAACGATGAACAGTCCACCAACGAGGACTCTTGACACTCCCGACATCATAAGTTTCCCCTTGAACATGACAAGACCACCTACACTTAGAAGCATTAGAATCCATCCAATAGATTTGTATAATGTTGAGTTACTAATTGCACTATCGTGGTAACCAGCAACAAGGAATGTTAATCCGATTATATTTAAAGCAATAAAAACCATGTTGAAGACCATTGACCTTCCTTCGAGCGTAATTTTTTCTTTCATAATTTATACTTTTTGCCCTACTTGCATGTGAATCAAGGCAAATACTGAGTAGTTGAGCATATCGAAATAATTGGCATCAATTCCCTCGCTTATCAAGGTTGCGCCATTATTGTCTTCTATTTGTTTGACTCTTAAAATCTTCTGAAGAATTAAATCTGTGAGCGAACTAACTCTCATGTCTCTCCAAGCCTCGCCATAATCATGATTTTTTTTCATCATTAATTCGTTTGCCTCTAAAGCGTACTTGTCGTACAATTCGATAGCCAAAGAAGCAGGCAATTCCATTTCAATTAGATCTGATTCGCGCAATTGAATTATCGCCATCAAGCAGTAGTTGACAATCGCGACGAATTCATCTTCAATATTTTCTCCAACCTTATTCTCTCCTGTCACCTGAATTGTTCTAATTCGTTGTGCCTTGATAAACAATTGATCGGTTAAAGAACTAGGTCGCAAGATTCTCCACGCCGTTCCATAATCCTTTGTTTTCTTAGAGAAAATATCTCTGCAAACATTCATTACATTTGCGTACTCTGTGTTGGTATTACTCATTGATTTAACTATGCAAAATTCAGACGTTGAAGGTACAATTTTTCCTGCTAATTTCAGCATTGTTGCAGGCGATAAGTTGATCGATTTATCAACACCCCTAGTGATGGGTATAGTCAACGTTACACCTGATTCCTTCTACAGTGGGAGTCGCTCCGAATCCGTTAACGAAATTTTAACGCGCGTTAATGATATGTTAAACTCAGGAGCAAGCATATTAGACATCGGTGGATACTCCTCTCGCCCAGACGCAACGGACATTTCAGTCAAGGAGGAAATTTCCAGAATTCAGCCCGCAATTGCTGCCATTTCAAAGGAATTCCCCGATGCCATCCTATCAATTGATACATTCAAATCGGAAGTTGCTAAGATTGCTATTGAGGAAGGCGCGCAGATAATCAACGACATTAGCGGTTTTGGAATCGACCCAAAGATTGCTGATGTAGCTGGCCAATATCAGGTTCCGTACATCCTCATGCACATGCGAGGAACTCCTCAAAATATGCAGAAGAATGTTGAGTACGATAATTTATTCTCAGACATCTCAAACTACTTTTCAGAGAAAATAAAAATTTTAGAATCGAAGGGAGTTAAGGATATAATTCTTGACCCAGGATTTGGATTCAGTAAGACAATTGATCAGAATTATGAGCTTTTAGACAACCTTGAACATTTTAGATTTTTGGAGCGTCCAATCCTCGTAGGACTCTCTCGTAAGTCGATGATTTATAAAAAGCTAGGTATTACCGCTGAAGAATCACTTAATGGAACGATTGCACTGAACAAGATTGCTTTAAGCAAAGGCGCTAAGGTTTTGAGAGTGCATGATGCGAAGGAAGCAACAGAGCTGATTGTTCGATAGTTCGAACGCTTGCGCAAAACCTTCGGCGAAGGCGCATAGTTCGAAGCTTAATTAATTCAATGATCCAAGAGGTAAAGGCTGAATTCAAAAGCAATGCGATTCGAATAATCGAAATTTTTAGGAATAAAAATTAAATCCTGTTTTATCGATAATGCTTTGTGATCCTTGAATGCCACCAGTGTGGATGAATATTACTTTCTGATTTTTCAGCACTCCGGATTTTACCATATCCATTAATGCAAACATTGCTTTCCCCGTGTAGATTGGGTCTAGTTTTATATGGTGTTCTTTATTGAAAAATTGAATGAATTCTAGAAGTTCGTTTGTGTATTTTCCATATCCACCAAAATGGTATTGGTCGCAAACAACAATTTGACGCTCTATCTGTTCGATCGCTTCTTGAGACAAGGCTGCTTTATTAAAAAGAACACTCATTTCATCGAATGAATCAAATCCTTTCAACGCAGGAACGACATATATTTTTTGATCTTCATCCAACCCTAAAGCCAATCCGCAACTTGTCGTTGTCGTTCCTTGCGCAACAAAAATTGAATCAAATTCCAAATCTATTTCTGAGATAATTTCTTGACACCCAATCATTCCCAAGTAATTCGCTCCGCCTTCAGGAACGACGTGATAGTTCGAATTCTCAACGAGTAGTTCTTCATGGTAATACCTTTCATTCCTCAAACCGTATTCTTCTCTAGAAATAAATTGAAGTTCCATTCCATAAGACTCACACCTTTTCAAGGTATCATTGCTTTCTGCATTGAGTTCATTGCCTCTAACAACACCTATACTTTTTAACCCAACAGAAGAGCAAACCGAGGCCGTAGCAACCAAATGATTCGAATACGCCCCACCAAAAGTCAAGATCCCTTCGCTCTTTTGATGAACACATTTATCAATATTTAATTTTAATTTTCTCCATTTATTACCCGAAATCTCTTGATGCAACAAGTCATCTCGTTTAAAGAAAAGTTCGACCTTATTTTCTTGAAGAAAACCAGATTCAATTCGTTGTACTATGGATTTTTCTAAATCAATCATGATAGATTACAAATCTAATCTAAATATGAATTAAATTTGCCGCATGAGTGATGATATGTCTGGCTTCTCGAAACGTGAAAATTTAGATCCCGAGGATTATTACTTAAGTCCTGAAGGCTATATTGTTTTTACGGAGAAATACCTTTCAAAGCGAGGTTATTGCTGTAAAAATGGTTGTAAACATTGTCCTTACGGGTTCAATAAAGCGACTGGAAAGGTAGAGAGAGACAGGTAGAGTTGGAAGTTAGAATTTCTAGTAATAAGTTAATCTTCAGCACGTATTCCTTTCTCAGGATATTTTCCTTCAAATTGAGAAAGCACACTTTTAATGTATGCAATGTCCTTGTCAACATCGCCAGTTGGTTCAAACAGACTGTGAAATCCACCAATCTTCTTTTTATAATCTACATAACCAATATAAATTGGAACATTCGCTTTTTGAGCAATATAATAGAACCCTTTTTTCCAATTTGGACTATAATCTCTAGTTCCCTCTGGAGAAAACGCAAGATACAGTGACTCACTTTCATTAAACATCTTAACCGCTTGATTAGTAATATTATCATTATTACCACGATCAACCGGGATTCCGCCCATTCTTTTTAACATCCAACCAAAGGGAAATTTAAATGCTTCTTTTTTAATTAA
>JABSPC010000699.1 GCA_013215515.1 Crocinitomicaceae bacterium | reverse complement strand
TTAATTCAAAATTGATTGTATCGAAAATATACTCACCTATTTGAATATTAGAATCGTCTTTATCATCGGCATTGATATTGACGCGTCGTAACATCGCTGCAACGCGCAACTGAAGTTCTTCTGAATTGAACGGCTTCGTTAAATAATCGTCTCCTCCAGATTTAAATCCTTCTACTTTGTCTTCATCATTTGACTTAGCCGATAAGAATAGAATTGGAATGTTCTTGTCAATTTTACGTACATCTTTAGCCAATGAGAAACCATCTTTCTTAGGCATCATTACATCAAAAATGCACATGTGAAACGAATCTTCATTGAATCGCTGAAAACCTTCGGCTCCATCTGCACATAGCGTTACGCTATATCCTTCAGACTTCAATTGATCCGAAATGATGAACCCTAAACTAGTATCATCTTCAACAAGTAAGATTTTCGCTTTCATGAGATTTTAAATTCAATATGGTACTAATGTATTAAGAAATGTTGAAATGAAACCTTAACGATTTGTTAAACACAAAAAAAGCTCCATAGGATGAATCATGTCGGGCTTAAATATGCGCTTTTAATTAACTTCCTTTAGAAGTGAAAGTCGATCTGTAATCGATACATCAACTTATCATCTGTTGTACTTCCAATAGGATCATCCTCCATTTTGTACGTAATATCCGCTTGAACTTTCAATGAATGACCTACGACATATTTAGAAACCCCGAAAGTATATCGTTGTTCAGCATTATCGCTGTAATCTGCATGTGGCGTGTAAGAAGTATATCGAGCCGCAATTTGCCAGTTGTTTTTCATTAAATGACTCAAACTCAAGTTCATTGATGACCCTACCATTACCGAAGCCGAAGAAGTAGAATCAGCGCCAAAGTGATTAATGACATCTGCATTCCTGTTTGCATACTCACCCATTACAGCGAAGCCTTTGTACTTAAACATCATATCCACGTAAATCGTTGTTACATTAGAGTTGAAGTGGCCGTCTAAATTACCTGCAGTTGCATCAACCATGTAACTTCCTTGGCTTCCTCTGTTCTTAACAGCTCTATCATTAAAATTATAAGTAGCTGCCAAAGATAATTTAGGAGTTTTTTCTCTTTTTAGGTCACCTCCTGAGTAATCCCCTTTGCTTGCAAATTTCCCAAATGGTAGGATTTCCAATCGACCTGTATATTGCAACCCGCCATAATTATTTTGAACAACATTTCTTCCTTCCCCTTGAGAAACAGAAAATATTTCGCGAATTGTAAATTTCTTGCTCTCACCTAACGTAATGTGGTGACGCAATTGGATTCCCATATCACGATCAATGTTGAAATATGAGTTTAACATCGAACGATCTACAAATTCCATATTAGCAGAAGAGATTACGCGTTCTCTATTTCCAGGAAGCTTTGTTTGACCTGCCCATAACACAAAGTTTTCGTAGAAATTCCATTTCAAAACAGCGTCCAATATCATTCTTGGCGCCATGTTAGTTGTTGCATCAACTTTTCCTAAATCTTTATTAGAAACCCCTAACTCAATTTTGTATTTCAATTTTGGCGAAAAGATGTGTCCTCCAAATTTCAAACGAGCTCTTCGAATTAAGAACGAAGATGTTCCAGGCATAACGCCGTCTATATCATTGATTCTATTTTCTCCAACATATAAAGACTGAATTCTAAGTCCAAACTTTATACTCCAAGAACCATCCTTAGAAACTACGTTGTACAATCCATTTCCAAATTTTGTACTTACCGTGTCCTGCGCAAAAGACATTGACGAAAGCAGTATTAGAGTTAATAATAGTATTGATTTATTCAACTTATTCATCTGTTATTTGTTTCTTATTGTAGTACAAAGATGAACAGATTTAATACTCGATTAACATTCCAAATCTAGACTTAACGCAATCTTAACGTTGAACAAATTTGTTAACATTACCTTAATATAGGAAATGATAATTTATCCAATTGATTGAAATACATTCGTAACATAAATTTGAAAACTACATATTGCATGCTTAAGAAATTCCAAGTACTCACGTTCATCCTTTTTGCCTTCATTGCTACTGGATATGCGGAAGACTCAATTGTTCTGAATGATTCATTTACCAATTTTAGTGCTGACTTATTCGAAAATGACAGAGACGAAAAAAACGAAATTGATACAGTAGGTTCTGTCACACTTCATTGGGAATCTTCTACTTCTTTAAATGACGTTAAAATCAGATTCCATGTAGAAGGTGATAAAAAATGGATCTATACAAAGTCCTTTAACTCTAAAACCAATGAATTTGAGATCAAAGACTTGAATGAGAACTATTTCTTTGAATGGCAAATTGGTTCTGAAGGGAATTGGTCGCCATCTCAAGAGTTTCATTCACTTGGCATCCATCTTTTTGAAAATATTGTAGCAAAAGCAGGTCCTGAAAACATGAGCTTATCATGGAGTATTGATTACGATATTGCCACTAAATTAAAAGGTAAAAATATTAAAGCGATCATTAAGTATCAAAATGACATTGCAAAGAGAAGATCGAAACATGGTATCCAAGGAGATGATTGGTCCTTTACAACCTCATTTTCCATTCTCGATAAAACGTTTAAGGTAGAAAACCTAAATGGACATGATAAATATACTTTCAAGATTGGTTTCGCTCCCGCTGGTGACACAGATGAATTGAAAGAGGAAAAATCGAAGATGGTATGGTCGAAAAAAGTCGTTAAAAAAACAGAGCGTGGATGGGGAATTGCTAAATTATTAATTCTAATTGGTGCTCTTGCCTTCTTCATTTTTGGAATGAAATTAATGAGTGAAGGATTGCAACAAGCTGCGGGAAGTAGATTGCGTTCAATGCTAGGCGCAATGACCTCTAACCGTTTGAAGGGAGTTCTTACTGGGTTCGGAATTACGTCTATTGTACAATCCTCCTCCGTAACTACGGTAATGACGGTGAGTTTTGTGAACGCTGGGCTTTTGACCCTTCGTCAGTCCGCAGGGGTAATGTTTGGTGCAAATATCGGGACAACTATTACGGCATGGATTATCGTGTTGTTAGGGTTTAAGTTAAGCATCGGCGATTATGCCTACATGATGATTGCCTTAGCTGCACCACTATTATTTATATCAAAAGGAAAATCGAAAGCGTGGGTCACTGCAATCTTTGGGTTTTGTATCCTGTTTATGGGACTAGGCGCCTTAAAAGAATCAGTACCAGATTTAGATGCAGATTCAGCATTGGTACAGTTCTTTATTGATTTTAAAGACGCATGGTATGGTCCAATAATGTTCGTTATGTTGGGAGCTCTTGTCACGATGATCATTCAATCATCATCGGCAGCAATGGCACTAACCTTAACAATGGTAGCATCAGGAGCACTTCCATTCGATGTTGCATGTGCTATGGTTCTAGGCGAGAATATTGGAACAACCATCACGGCTCAACTCGCATCACTAATTGCCAATGTACATGCGAAGCGTGCTGCTCGAATTCACATGAAGTTCAACGTAATTGGAGTTATATGGATGCTGCTTATATTCCATCTGTTTTTGGATGGACTCGCTATGCTTGTTACAGGTGACCCCTACAAGGATGCTGCCGTAGCGGCAACTGCAATAGCACTCTTCCACACGCTATTTAATCTGATTAATGTTTCCGTACTGATTGGGTTTATTCCTCAGTTGGTTTCCATTGCAGAGCGATCAGTAAAATCGAAAGGTGAGTCTGATGAAGAATTTAAATTGGACTTTATCAATGGGCCGCTAGGCTCAACAGCTGAGATCAACATATTGGAAGCAGGAAAAGAAGTTGCTAAGTTTGGTAAGCTCACCTCTAAAATGAACAAATTCGTGGAAACTCATTTGAACTCTTCCGATCGTAAGGAGAAGAACAAAATGTTGGTGAAAATTGAGAAATACGAGGAAATCACGGACAGAGTTGAAGTAGAAATTGCTACCTATTTAGGTAAAACGGCGAGACTTGAAATGAGTATTGAAGCTTCCACAAGAATGCGTGGAATGCTGAACATAACAACAGACCTTGAGCGTATCGGTGATATTTTCTATCAAATTGGAAAAACGCTCGAGCGCAAAGACAACGATAAAACATACTTCACTCCTGAACAACGTAATGGATTGAATAAAATGTTGGAGGCAGTAGAGTCTGCGTTTGACGTAATGAATGATAACTTAAATGCAGAATACGGAAGTATTTCTCTTGACAAAGCAATCGCTAAAGAAAAAGCAATCAATAAACTTAGAGATAATTTAAGAAGAGAACACTTAAAACAACTTGGTTCCGAAGAAAACATGGACAATGCTCTTCTATATAGTAACGTATTCTCTTCTTTGGAAAAAGTAGGAGATCACATTATCAATGTTTCGGAGCACGTTGCTGACAAAAACATAGATTAATAAATCGAATAATTAATAGGAAGGGTCTTATCCTGTATCGGTTGAACCGAAACGAGATAAGGCCCTTTTTTACGATTGGACATGACAAAAACGAAAGGAAACTTAAAGGAAATCACACTGGTTTTTTTCAAGATGGGGTGCTTTGCTTTTGGTGGACCTGCGGCTCACATTGCAATGATGGAGCAAGAAATCATTCAGAAAAGAAAATGGATGAGCAGGCAGCATTTTTTGGATTTAATTGGAGCAACTAATTTAATACCCGGACCAAACTCGACAGAAATGACGATGCACAGTGGTCACGAACGAGGCGGAGTCGTTGGATTATTCGTTGCCGGAATTGCATTCATATTACCGGCTGTTGTTATTACGGGATTTCTTGCGTTTCTCTACGTTGAATACGGTTCCTTACCAGATGTTAAACCCTTTATTACAGGAATTAAACCCGCAGTACTAGCGGTAATCGCTGGGGCTATTCTGAAGCTTGGTAAGAAAGCATTAAAGGGATGGGAGCGTGGCGTTCTCGGTGGTGTTGGCGTCGTTGCTAGCCTTCTTCCAAATACAAATGAAGTACTCGTTTTACTTTGCGCGGGAATTCTCGGAGCTTTTTATTTCTACTTCAAGAATAATTCGAAAGGTGAAACAAAATACGACACGAAAAAGATGCTCTCATTGGGAGCTTTAGCCATTCCATCCATTGGATCGAAAATTCTGGCTACAACCATATTCTGGAAATTCCTTAAAGTCGGCGCCATTTTGTATGGAAGCGGCTATGTGCTATTTGCATACTTGGATGCTGAATTGGTTCAAACGAATCTCTTATCGAGACAAGAATTAATGGATGCTATTGCTGTTGGTCAATTCACACCTGGTCCAGTTCTTTCAACCGCAACGTTTATCGGATATCAACTTGGTGGTTTTTGGGGAGCATTAGCAGCCAGCGCAGGGATCTTTCTTCCGTCGTTCCTATTCGTTTTACTTTTGAATCC
>JABSPC010000698.1 GCA_013215515.1 Crocinitomicaceae bacterium | reverse complement strand
GTTGTTCGCATAAAAAAAACCAACCCTTTTAGGGTTGGTTTTCATTTTGATGGGTGGAAGGTCGGACTCTTCTCGAACTCTAAAGCATTGGAAATCAACAATGTGAAAGATAGTGAAATTGAATTATCCAAGTTTCTTATGTTGGAAACTTTGATGAGTAGAGGGTAAAAAGAAATATACTTCATAATTGGACATACGCTTAGCTCAGTTCTATGTTAGAGTTGTTTTTTAAATTTTACGCGTACTCTCGAGTTCCCAAGCGCTAGTGTATTTTTATCAATAAAAATTATGTTATATTCCTTATCCGTTTTAAGTAATCGATGATTCTTATACACGACCTATGTTTTTTGGGAATTGCTATGTACTTATCCTTACTAGAAGTTACTCAATATTGATTCAGTTCATTCCAAATAAAAAGAATTTTGAGATAGCATAATTCCATTTTCGAAGAATGTCTCTTGAATGAGTAGCTTTTTTTCTAATTTTTGAATTAATTTTTGATTTGCTGGTTTATCCATGTCTAGGCAAAGATCACCTAAGTATGCAATTTTTGAAAGGTCACCGCTGAGCCATCTTCCTTCTTTCTTTCCGTTTTTATACTTACCTATTTCACGAAGGGATCCATTGTCATTGTAGTATTTCCAGATTCCAGTGGGCAAGCCATTTTTGTTTCGTCCTTCACTCTGTTTCACACCGTTTGGATACAAGTAACTTATAAATCCATTCATGAGGTGTTGGCTCGTATCTTTCTCGTATACGGTGTAATAGGTGCTTATGTCATAGGTTTCTTTTTGACCGCAATTGTACAAAGGAGTTTCGTCGAGAATGTGTTTTTTTGAAATAAGGACTCCATTTTCATCTTTTTGCAAGAACACTCCAATCGACTTTATTTGACTAGAATCATTTATCGATACTATTGAATCTGAATAATAAACGGTGTATTTACCCGAATAGGGGAGCTTGTATTTCCAGAGACCTATTTTTTTTCCATTGTAATCTTCTCCTTCTCTTTGTATTGATCCGTTAAAGTCATATTATTTATAATAAACTGAAGCTTTCACAATTGAATAGTAGAAATTTTCACGTGTTAGGGAGCCGCGAAATTCATGTTTGTTTATGTTTGAATTGTATTTCATGTATACGTTGTTCGAATCTTCTTTTGAATATATTCCATGTTTGAATTTATTAATCGAATTCTCAAAAGAATTTTTTAAAAGTCCATTGTCATAGTTTTGACCAGAAACGAAATATCCATGTTTGTAGATCACAGTCGTTTTTAGTAATCCAAGTGTGTCATAAAGAAAAAGAGTGTCTAAGTACCCATTTTCGTAAAATCCTTTTTGAGATACGGTTCCATTCCAGTGAAATTTTCTGGATACACCATTTAAAGTATCCCTCTTGTAATTTAGTTCAGAGCGTAGGTTTCCTTTAAAGGCATATTCTAGTTGAATCCCGTCCTTAAAACCGTTATGATAATTTCGTTTATCAAGAAGTTTACCTTCCGAGTTGTATGAAAAACATAAACCGTCAATGGTGTCATTAACGTAATTTTCTTGATATTTAATGGTATTGTTCGTGTCTTCAAAGTACCAAGTTTTTTCTCCACTCTGCAGTCCCAAATGAAAGTGTTTTGACATTGTTTTTATACCTGGAGATTTGTAGGTTATTTGTTCTCCTTCCAATAGATTGTTTTCGTAAAATGAATCTGACGAAACAAAGAGAGTAGGTTTTTCATTGCCGTCAATTTTTTCCCGATAGGAGAAAGAGCTTGGATTTGTATAGATGTATTTAAATGGAAAGTGAGAATAGAAGGTCTCTTTTCCAACTTTCTTATTGTTAGAGTAATGTGCTCTAGCTAAAACTTGATTGTTGCAATTTTTCACCGTGCTTTCTCCCTGCAGCGCACCGTTGGTATAGCTGAAATTAAGGGTAGAGATTTTATAAAAACTTAAGGTTGATTGTTTGTAGTTGACAGTATCATCGAAAATTAATTTGCTCAATAATCTTGGGTAATCTTGAAAGGAAGGAACTAATTTTTCAACTAGGCTCATGTGAGTTTTATCTTCTAATAAGTAGATGTGAAATGCATTTTTTGTTTTCCGAATTTTTTGTTTTTTTGCATTCAAATGAATAATCAATTTACCTGAGAAAGGAACATCGTTGTATTGTAGAACTGGTTCTGCGTTATTGTCAGAAAAATTGCCATACCTGTAGAGGGAGGGCGAAAAAGCAGTGTCCGTAATTGTTGGTTTGAGGTATTTTTCAGCCCATCCCCAATTTATAGTGTCTGTTTTTTGATATTCTATCTTTAGTTTTCCAATAGTGAATACTTCTTTGTAATTACTGGATTCAAATAAACTGTCAAATTGAATTGTTGCATTTAGAAAAGCCAAATTGGGTTCTAATTCTTTGTAGAGAGTTCCGTTCCAGTTTTGTGGGTTTATGAAGAGTTTTTCGAGAAAGCAATCATTTTCTTTGTCGTACAGTGCAGAAACCAATTGGGTCGTATCTTCAAGGTTACGTTCTACCGTATACCAATTTCGAGATACTGAACCACCAAATGCATATGTTTGGTCATAGTGAGGGCTGTATGACAGGCCATCAATCACAATACCTTCTCGAATTTTTAGGTGTATGGGTTTAAGATGTTTCCCCTTCGCGTCATATAAGTCAGCTTCTCGTTCTATACCTGAAGAATCCAGTATTATCTGTTCGTATTCTTTTCTTTCCGGGAAATAGTTTACAATGTTCATCGGAGTTCCGTTTTCCCAATAAACTGTATCGTTTTCTATTACCAAATTACCATTAACCGTTTTGAATTTAATTTTCAATTGACCATTGTCATAATACTCTTCGTATGCCGAAACTTTAAAAGTATATCCCAATGAATCAATTAGGTCTATATATGGAGGATCAAATCCCGGTTCTGGATAGGTGTACTCTTCGTCGTTGAGTTTCCAGAAGATACTAAAATATTGTTTGTCTAAGAACGAGTTTGAAATTACTGATTGAATTATTTCACCACAACCATTATAGCTATAGACTCCATCAATTATTCCAGCAGAAGGTCCAGAATATGATGTCTCTGGTTTCGGTTCAAAATTACTTCGGATAATTGTACTTTTCCCCGGAAGTTTTTGGTCATTTATGACATAATGAAGTGATAGGAACCGTTCTTTAGGAGCTTGTTTTTTTCTTGACTGCTGAGGCTGTTTTTTCCATTTATAATAAAACCATTCTCCACTTTGGACCGCATTATTAGTTGAGTCTATTGAGAATGCTCCACTGGTGAATAAACTGTCATTAACGTAAAGGCAATACCTTCCTGATTTTTTGTCATTTCGAAAATATGTTGTGTCAACAGAGAGATAGGGGTACGATCCAGTGATGCTGTGTTTTTGTATTTGAATACCATTTTTCAATCCGTTTGAATACGCACAGCTTGTTTCGCAGGTAGTTGTTTGCAAACTACTTGATTTTATTTTTAGAGGCCGTGACTTTCGTTTTTTAGTGTCTTCATAAGAGATATAGTTATTCCTAGGCCATTTTCTGTATACATTTATATTGTCATTTGTTTCACGGAAGAAAGACCAAATGCCTTCTCTTTTTCCGTGTGTATAATTCCCTTTTTTATAAAGGACTTGCTCTTTTATTGTAAACCAATAAGCATTTCCTTCAGGGAGATTATTTTTTAAATAATGGATGGATGCAATTTTATTTCGAATGAATTTAAGTGTGTCTAAATCCATGTACGGTATGTTTTTGTAGTACCTAACATACTTCCCGTCAGGTAACGAATCAAGAGCTGGAGGTATGTTTTCATCCGGCGAAAATACACTTTGGTGGCTATATCGTATATAACTGAAAACTTCATCGAAAGTAAGATAGCGGTCATTACCGATTGAGTCCTTCCCTTGAAAGTTTTCATTTAGAATAACTGTCCCATCTTCTTTTTGAATGTATTTAGAATGAGCAATGTATTCATCGTCATCCGTATAGGTGTTTAATTTGAGTTCGTAGGGATACACGAAAAAAGCATCTCCCATATAAGTTTCGACGTGATTAGAATCTTGTGCTTGGAGGTTATAAGCCGTTAAGAAAACGAGAAGTAGAAATAGTTTTGTCATTCAAATAAATGCTTTTACTTGTAACTGAATTAGTATGATTGGTTACGTAATAAATGGACATGTTTTAATAATGGAGTGTCTGATTATTTGGAATGAATTTTTCAGGTTTGTTTTTAATCTCAGTCAAAATAAAAATCTACGTTTTTTAAACGTAGATAATGGTATCACAACAATGAGATATGTGTGCTGGTACACTTATCCACATTCTATCAAAAGTACGAATTTATTCAGTCCGAATTAGAATGCTATCTGCCCACCCTAACACGGGCAGATAGCATTCTAATTGCGAAATAAGAGGAGTTTAAACGACAAATGCCCACCATAAGGTGGGCATTTAAGCCATTTGGGTGGAAGACGGGATTCGAACCCGCGACCCTCGGTACCACAAACCGATGCTCTAACCAACTGAGCTACAACCACCATTTAATTGACAGGATTTCCATCAATTTGGAGGCGCAAATATATATAATTCCGTCTATAGTTTTCACCCCAGAGCGAGAAAAGTTAAATTTAATTCAAAGTATTTCCAATTAATTGCAAAGCAACATGCGAGATCATCTTATTAAAGAGTTTGAAATCAGAGTTTTTGATGAATCTTACTCGAGAATTTCAACATGCTTAAATCTTCTAAATGAAGATGAAGTTTGGTACGCTCCGAATGATCAAATCACAACTGTTGGGAATACTGTTCTTCATTTGATTGGAAATGTACGCCAATG
>JABSPC010000697.1 GCA_013215515.1 Crocinitomicaceae bacterium | reverse complement strand
CCAAGTATTTATCATGTGCTGGCTGGCGCTTACGAAAAGTTAGAAGATCCTGATACCGCAATTAAGTATTATGAGATGTCTTTAAATCTTGATGCATCCGATGAAGAATGTCTTTTAAATTATGTTGAATTTTTATCCACAGAATCGAATCAAGTAGCATTGGATTATTTGGAAATGTTTGAAGAAATTAATTCGGACAATGCATTATTAAAAGTATTAAAAGTCAGTGTGTTATGGAATCTTGGTCACGCGGAAAGATCAATTGAGCTCTTTAAGAAGTGTTTGACAATTGACAGAGATAAGGCATTAGAGATATTTGACATAAATCCAGCGTTGAAAAACGTTCCAGAATTCGTACTTTTGGGCGATCAATAAGAGAGATATGAATTTTGAACTTTCCTTTATACCAAATAGAACCGATAAACCACGTGATTCTGGGATAACCATGATGATGGATAAAGGGCTCAGCCTAAGAGGGGTAGAGAATTTTGTTGAAGCTTCAGGACACCTTACGGATGTTGTGAAATTCGGATTTGGGACATCTTATGTTACCCCAGATTTAAAGCAGAAAATAGCGTTGTATAAAGAAGCTGGAATTCGTCCTTACCTAGGAGGAACTCTATTCGAAGCTTTTTACGCAAGAGGAATGGTTGACGATTTCCTACGTACGTTGGATAAATTTGATTTGGATTTACTTGAAATTTCTGATGGTTCAATTATTATTGATCACGATGAAAAATGTGAATTGATTCAACGAATGGCTAAAGATCGCACTGTACTTTCTGAAGTTGGTTCTAAAGACTCGGGAATTTTAATTTCGCCTAGTAAGTGGATTAAGATGATGTCTACTGAATTAGAAGCAGGATCTTGGAAAGTTATTGCCGAAGGTCGTGAATCCGGTAATGTTGGTGTTTTTAGACCAAATGGAACAGCTCACACCTTATTGATCAATAGAATTATCGCGAAGGTTAATCCGAATGATATTTTATGGGAAGCACCACAAAAGAACCAACAAGTTTGGTTCGTTAAATTGTTTGGAGCTAACGTAAACTTAGGAAATATTGCACCGCATGAAATGATTCCTTTAGAGACGCTTCGCCTTGGACTTCGTGGGGATACCTTCTTCGAGTTTTTACCAGATGACTACGCTGAGCGTTTGAAGCAAGTCAATGATGATGACGCCGGAGAAGAGGACTAGATCTTGAAATTATGTTCCAGAAATCTAAAGATATACAAGGTCACGCTGGAGCAATTTACACCTGTACTTTTGATGGGGAATATGTCTACACGGGTAGTGCAGACAAGTTTGTCACGCGTTGGAATATAGAAGATGGTGTTCAAGATAAATTCGCGATCAAGTTTGAGAAATCAGTATACGCCCTTGCAATAAATCAGAACAATTTATTCGCTGGATTGGCAGATGGGTCTTTACACATCTTTGATATTCAAGAACGCAAGGAACTTAAGTTTTTCACCCAACACAAAGAAGCCATTTTTTCGATAACCGTAAATTCATCAAAAGCGCATGTTTATGTTGGAGATGCCGATGGAAACCTATCCGTTTGGGATTCGAATTCTTTTGACTTGTTAATTTATATACCTCTTAATGCTGGAAAAGTAAGAGATATTTCTGTAGATGAAAATGGAGAACACTTTGCTGTGGCATGTCAAGATGGAACCTTGAGGATTTTTGAAACGTCTCATTTCAATGAAGTATCTACAATAGATGCACATAAAGATGGAACAACTTCAGTGCTTTTTCATGGAGATCAAATTCTATCAGGAGGTAAGGACGCTATGATTCGTTCTTGGAATTTAAGCGATGAAAGCAAACTTATGGAAATTCCCGCTCACAATTATGCCGTTTACGGAATTAAAAAAGTAGGCGATTCAATTGTATCCATCAGTAGAGATAAAACCGTGAAAGCTTGGACGAATCAACTGGATTTCGCCAAGAGACTTGATTTCAAAGAAGGGGGGCACAGGTACTCTGTCAACGATATGGTTGTACTTAATGAGAATGAATTTGTAACCGTTGGAGACGATAAAAGAATAATTATTTGGTCTAGACTTTAGATACAATTATCCAGAATTTTTCAATTCTATTCATGAGTAAGCATACTTAAATAGGCTTTTTGCATTGTCATTTTACCATTGAGAACGCGTACGTCTGTGATCTCCGTTGTGCTATATCTCGGTGAGAAAAACTTGAGCAAGTATTTGCCTTCCTTTAGGTCTGGTAAATTATAAATTGCGTCAATACTTGCTTGAACTGATGAGATATAAGTGCCATCTAGTTTGTGAATTGAAACTTTGGTGAATGGAATCATGGCATATGTAGCCTTGTCGATTACGACTCCTCGAATTGAACCTGTTTGGGAGTTTCCAGCAAAGGAGAGTAATAGTATAGATACAAGTAGAAGGTTTTTCATAACTAACGTTTTACGTTAGATGAAATCGGTAGTTGGATTCCATAAATACACGATCAATAATTTACCCGTCTGAAAGATTAATTCAAGAAAACACAATTTTTTCTGATGAATGAAAAATATTTGTCAACTTTTAAAAACAAAGCACTATTAAGTTAGAATATGACTAATCAAAACGAACAACTAGAGAATTTGGCAAAAATGCGATCACTAATGGAGAAGTCAACAAGGTTTGTGTCACTAAGTGGATTGTCAGGT
>JABSPC010000696.1 GCA_013215515.1 Crocinitomicaceae bacterium | reverse complement strand
CAGCCTCAATTTCATCAAATTCAACTTTAGTTCCAATGGTAACTTGTTCGGAAGCATCTCGGGGTAAATTGAATCCTGCAAACCGGTAAATGACTTGAGTTAATCCTGAGCAGTCAATCCCGAAGGGCGTTTTTCCTCCCCATAAATAAGATGTATTGACATACTCATTGGCGAAATCTAAAACTGTATTGTTATTCTCAGCTTCTTCTTCCAGCCATTTGAATTCGTCGTTTCCGATCGAGAACGAATCCAATCCACTTGGGATAAATGAACCTCTAAATATTGATTGAACGCCCCAAGGTGTTTGGAGGTTTCTGGCTATATCTTTTGAATACGACAAGCCTTCTAGCCAGCGCTTCATTTCTTTGTCGGATAGTAGTCGGACATGTTTGATATCTATCCAACCTTCATAACCATCCATAAACGTTGAAATTTTCGCCCAAGGGTGACTCAATTTAAGAATGGATATAACTTCACCGAAAAGCAGTTGCGTTACAATTTCACTTTGGTCTCGATTGTCGGCTCGAACAGGAGCTACACTGACCATGCAGTATCCTTGCTCTTTTGCCATATTAAGATTTCGGGAAATTTGGGTGGTTCACTAAATTCACAACTTGCTGAACGTGTCTCTCATGATGATAAATAACAAAAAGTAAAGCATCACCCAATCGAAGTCGAACAATTTTCGAAATAGAAATTGGAATTTTGACTCTGTTCATGTTTACCGTTTGAGCCAATTCAAATATGGACTGCAGATCAGTTTGGTGCTTAATGAAGTCTTCAAATTCACGACCAGTAATTAAACTCGAGTCCAAGGAAGGATTAGATCCTTTCTGAGCTTTGAATTTTCTCTTGATGTTTTTTGCATTTCCTAATTTTCGTGACTTCCATGCTGCCCGACCGAGCGGAGAACTAACAAATACCTCCTTTACAGAAGTAAATCGAGTATTCTCAATTTTCCGTTTAAATGTCGGCTGATAATTACGACTGTATTCGTTCAAATGCGCGAGAACTTCGGCGATATTCCAGAATCCAGGATCAGGTCTCCACTTCATCTGATTTTCATTTAAGTTACCCACAAGTTTATTGATCACGTCAATATTCTCTTGAGTAATAATAGATACAGTTTTAATAAGTTCTGATGTTGTCATCTTTCCCTTTGTGAAGTCTAGCAAAAATAGTTAAAACGATCAGATTACGAGCCAATTATTAGTAAAGAATTACAGAACTTTAGTTACTTTTGGGCAAGACGTAATTATCCTTACAAATGGTAACAGAACAACCTCTTATTTTAATAACAAATGATGATGGGATTACGTCAAAGGGTATCGCATCTCTTTATGAAGCCGTAAAAGACTTAGGAGAAGTAGTTCTGATTGCTCCAGACTCGCCACAATCGGGAATGGGACACGCTATTACGATAAATCATCCGCTGAGATTATATCCTTCCAAGTTGTTTCCATATATCCAAGCATTTGCTTGTTCAGGGACTCCGGTTGACTGTGTAAAATTAGGGATACATCAAGCTTTGAAAAGAAAACCTGACTTAATTGTTTCTGGAATGAATCATGGTGCAAATACCGCTACCAATGTTCTTTACTCTGGAACTATGTCCGCTGCTGTTGAAGGTGCGATGGTAGGAATTCCTGCAATTGGTTTTTCGCTTTGTTCATTTGATTCAGATGCAGATTTTACGGCGGCTATTGAGATTGCAAAATCAATAGTAGAATCATCTTTGAAAAATGGAATTCCTGAAGGCGTTTGTTTGAATGTAAATGTTCCAAATATACCCAAGGAAGAATTGAAAGGGGTAAAGGTATGTAGACAAGCTTGTCTACATACCTTTACCCCTTTCAATTCTTCCTTGGGTATATTTGGAACATT
>JABSPC010000695.1 GCA_013215515.1 Crocinitomicaceae bacterium | reverse complement strand
TTCATGATGGGAGGAAGCATGTCGACGGGGGAGTTTATTTCTTTTACCTTCCTACTTGGGTTCATGATTGCACCTATAGCTCAAATGGGAAATATCGGAAGTCAATTGACAGAAGCAATGGCCGGTTTGGATCGTACACAAGAGCTATTAAATATGAAAGAGGAAGATGATCCTGAAGTTCGGACTGAATTTTTGAAAGACATTCAGGGAGATATTGAGTTCCACGATGTTTCTTTTAGCTACGAAGAAAGCAAAGAGGTATTGCACAATATTTCGTTTGAAGCGAAACCCGGAAGCGTTACAGCTTTGGTTGGATCGTCTGGATCTGGCAAATCCACAATTGCTGGGTTGGTAGCAACGTTTTTGAACCCTGAATCGGGTAAAGTAACAATTGACGGGGTGGATTTGGCAAAAGTAAACCTGAGTAGTTACCGACAAAGTCTTGGAGTTGTACTCCAAGACGATTTCCTTTTTGAAGGGACTATTCGTGAGAATGTTCTTTTTCCTCGACCAGATGCATCTGAAGATGAGCTTCTAGCAGCGATAGAAGGTGCTTATGTTAGTGAGTTCACAGATCGTTTTGAAGATGGATTGGATACAGTTATCGGTGAAAGAGGAGTGAAATTATCTGGGGGACAGCGGCAAAGAATTTCAATTGCACGTGCAATATTGGCCGATCCAAAAATCATTATTCTCGATGAAGCAACATCGAACTTGGATACCGAAAGCGAGTCGTACATTCAGAAAAGTTTAAACCTTTTAATGAATGATAGAACAACATTTGTCATCGCTCACAGGTTGAGTACAATTCGCCAAGCCGATCAAATTTTGGTTGTCGAGGAAGGAAGAATTGCTGAACAAGGGACGCATGATGAATTATTGGCGTCTGAAGGTCGATACCATGAATTGCATACGTATCAGAGTAGAATATAAGAGGCCAATTCGTTCTGAACTAATATGAAGTTACAATTTGTAAAATGCTGAGCCACTTAATTTTACGCGGTACGATGACTGAAATGGCGCCATAATTATAAGAAAAAGGCTTTGTGAGCTAGTTAAACCTTTCTCTAACAGCCTTAAACGTGGTTCGTCTATTACTTTTCTTGTTAATTTCATTGTAAACATATAATTTGGATAAGTTCTTTTGTCCTTTTTAATTAACGCCATGAAAAAACGAATTTTACTTATATTTTTCTTTTGGGTTAACATGTTCTTAATCTTCCCTTGTGGGTGGGATTCAGATACAGTTGCCATGGAGAAAAGAATGTTTCCTACGGTACATGAACTTATAACGGGAAAATTTATACAACACTCTCAAGCCTTTTATTATTGGCGCGTAAACGATCGAACAGAAAAAATCCAACTCTACCCAGATAGTTTAAGCTTGTATGATGACCTAGCGTGGGCATTGAACAAAGTTGGGGAGCCAGAAAAGGGTGTTGAGATAATGCTCCAAAAAGAAAAAAGATCTCCTGGGCTTTATAAAACCTATGCAAATTTGGGAACATGTTACATTCATTCAAATCAGCTTGAAAAAGGATTGGAGTATATTAAAAAGACTATTAAAATAAACCCTGACGCACATTTTGGAAGAGAAATATATCAGCAACTCCTTGTTGAATATATAATCTCAAAAAAAGATAGTCTTGGCAAATTCAGTTTACCACTTGGAACAAAAGGGGACAACTTTTACCATTACTTAAAGAAGAATCACTTCAAGGGTTCAGCTCAAAATGAAATTGCAAAAGCCGTGAAAGGTGTAGGTGGAATGATGAAGTTTTCAAATCACAATTCGCCTGTCTTACTTGAAGCTTTAGGTGATTTACTGAGCAATGCCGATAATGGCGTTGACCCAGGAGCCGGTCATTTATCTTCAAGGGCTTATTTAAAAGCGTCATTTTTGTCTAAAGATGAAACAACGATAAAGGCATACAAGAAAAAAGCGAAGAATGAAATAGAAAAACAATTCGCTGGTGAAGGTTTTGGTAGAGAAAGTAGATGGCCAGAAGGGGAAGCAATACTGGAGAATCCAGCCATTAGTATAAAAGATTTAGAAACAGTATTAAAGCTTGAGATCCAAGCCGGAAATACTTGGGTTGAAGAGATTCGACAAAATGAGTTGTCATGGATAAAAGAGGGGGTTAATCCAGATTCGATGTTTACTGCAACTTATTATGACGAACCTACATCTGCAGATATTTCAATGTACAATGCGCGAGCAAACAAAGATCAAATTGAGGAGGACTACTGGTTGAGTCAACAGCTAAAAAACATTGGTGACATTGATAACATGTACAATATCTTAGAACTCCCGGACTCAACAAAGAACTGGGTTGACAGTATCTACAATTTGGAGTTTTCTATGATTCCCGATGAACCCGTTAATGAAAATTCTGAAAAAAAGCCTTATAACAAAGCCAATGGAGGAGGATTTATTTGGATGATTCCACTTGGATTAGCTGTGCTGATGTTATCGATTTTTATCGGTCGGAAAATCTATGATCGGCGAAAATAAAATGGAAAGGTTCCTATCTAATCTCTTCCTCAGATAATTCTAAAACACCTCCTGCATCTAAGTCGTTTAAATGAACTTCTGCTATTCGAACACGAACCAATCGAAGTGTTGGGAACCCAACGGCAGCGGTCATCTTTCGAACCTGTCTGAATTTACCTTCTGTTAACGTCACGGAAGCCCAGCTCGTTGGTCCATGTCGGTCATCTCGGATTTTTCGTGCTCTCTCAGGAAAGTTCGGAACGTCGTTGATCAATCGAGCTTCGCATGGCTTGGTTAGGTATTTTTCTTTGTCTACGCTAATTGTAACTCCCGTTATTAAAAGATCCACGGCCTCTTCAGTAATTACACCATCGACTTGAACGAAATATTCCTTTTCAATTTTTTTACTGCGAATGTGCTGGCTCATTTTTCCATCGGTAGTTAACATTAATAGCCCTTCGGAGTCTTCGTCCAAACGCCCAATTGACATTGTACCTTCTGGGAAATCATGCAATGAACCAAGAAGTCCTTTTTTGGCTTTGCGTTTACCGTTGTAAATAAATTGGGAAAGGAATCCGTAGGGCTTGTAAACTATAAAATGACGGTGATTTGACATTGGAGGTGGCCCCTAAGAATTAGCAGCTTCGCTGCTTTCAACAACACCGAGATTCAACATCTCTTTAATCGTTTTAACGATTGCATTCGTGTCAAATCCACATTCGTCCCACAACTCCTGTTGCGTTCCGTGTTGAATATAAGCATCAGGAATTCCCAAACGAACAATCTCAGAAGCGTATTTTTGATCCGCCATAAACTCGATAACCGCAGAACCAAATCCACCCATTAAACAACCGTCTTCGACTGTAATGATCTTATCAAATTTCGTAAACACTTCGTGTAACATTGTCTCATCAATTGGTTTAACGAAACGCATATCATAATGGGCTACAGATGCTCCAGTTTCTTTCAATTCTTTGATCGCATCTTGAGCAAAGTTTCCAGGA
>JABSPC010000694.1 GCA_013215515.1 Crocinitomicaceae bacterium | reverse complement strand
CGTACTTTTCAGCGGATCTATCGGACAGAGGAAAAGCCCTTGCATTTCCTCTAAAAGTTCCGGGTAAGCTGTTTTAGTGTAATTGCCGACAGATTTTTTAATGTTATAAGGCAGGTCAACGCTCATATAATCTGCTAAAGCTTCATCAAAGACAATCTGTCCATCAGAGCGGTCCTGGGCAATAGTGAATTTTTCTGAGTTGTCATCGATGCGCATAAATTCGGCGCGGCCGATCTGACTCATTAAATTAGTACAGACAATTGTTTTGGCCGCATCACGGCTTTTCTGTAAAGATGGTAACAACATGCTGGTTAAAATGCCAATAATAGCAATGACCACGAGAAGTTCAATCAGAGTGAATTTTAGATTCTTCATTTTTACAGTTCCCCCATTTGTCCAGTTCTCATTAAATGAGCATAAAAGTAGCGTGTTCTCCTGGTTGACAAAAACCAAAAAAATAGGAAAACACGCTATGGGTATCAAAATAGCCTCAAAATATAAAAGTCAAAGCCAACGTCTTAAACTGAAGACACTTTCCCAACAATTAAAACAAAATGCTATTCAAGGAACCGGCATGAGTCCCTGGGAAGCCGAAGTGCTTTGTAAAATGATAGAAGATGCCTTTCTTGGAGATTCAGAGCTCCGAGAAATAATCCCTGGTCAAATGCAATACTGCTGTGTTGCGGATACAGAAGGGCCTGGGAAGCCTTTAAAAGATTGTGCGATGAAGACAGTAACCTTGACACTTCTTTCTCAGGAAGAGGATAACGAGGGCTTGGAAAAAGTTAATAATAAAACTCGTCAGCAACAAATTCGCTACCGTCGACTGATGAGGATTTGTGATCAAGCACGTGATCAAGGAGGCCTTCTGACTCACGAAGATTTATCGACGCTGTTAATGTGTGATGTTAAAACAATTGGTCGAGATGTTAAAAGCCTCAATGAAATAGAGATAATCCTGCCAACTCGTGGTCAGCAAAAAGATATTGGTCCTGGCTTAACTCACCGAGAATTAATTGCTCGCAAATGGATGGAAGGTCATGAAGAAACTGCTATTTGCAATCTGACCAAGCATTCTATGAAAGCCGTGGAGAATTATTTGCAAACTTTTAAGAGAGTCGTTTTCCTTCGCCGAGAAAAGAACTTTAGCGATCATGAAATCGCTATGGTCACAGGCAGTAGTACACGTTTAATTCGTAAACATTTAGAGATTTTTGAAGAACTTAAAAATCATGGTATTGCCGAACACCGAATGGAAGAGATTTGTTTAATCGGCAGCGAGTTTTATCGCGAAAAAGGCGAAAAAAAAGACTTTCAACCGCAGAATTCAGCAAAACAGAAATGGAGCGTCAAGTGAAACAGCATATTTCAGCACGAGCTGCACTCTATGGGCCACAGCAACACAAAAGCTTTACCGGGGCTCTCGGAGCCTTTTTTATGGATGAATGTCCTCAATTAGGCGGAGATCTTTCTCGCCTAGCTCTGGTCAAAGCAATTGTGGACATGGTTAGTAAATTCTTTCCTGAAACCAGTCATCTTCAAGCAGGCCAAATGCCTTGGGTTACTATTCACAAAGATGAAAAGGGCTCTTATGGCAAAACAATTGATAAATCTGAACTTGTATCGGTCAATCTCACTTTGGTTGCTCAAACTGATGTAGAAGATCGGATAAATGGTAAGCGATTAAAAGAGATAAAGAAAGAAGCTACAGCTCGTTTATGTAAACAGGCTTTTGAGCAAGGCGGTTGTTTAACTCAGGCTGAGATTGCTATTATGTTGAAAATCTCAACGCCAACTATAAGGAATTATATGCGGGAATGGGAGCTGGAACATAAAGAATGTTTACCTCGCAGAGGCACAATACACGATATTGGCCCAACCTTGACTCACAAGAAGATTATTATTGAAAAGCTTTTCATTGATAGAAAGACTGTTCAACAAACAAGTCGGGAAACATTCCATAGTTACCAAGCTATTCATCGCTATATATCAACTTTCAAAAAAGTACTACTTTGTTACAGAAAAGATCTATCCAAGGAGGAAATTGCCAATGCTACAGGACACTCTAAGAGGCTCATTCAGGAATATCTCGACCTAATAAATGAATTTAAACAAAGAGGAATTGTATTAGAAAAAATTGAAAAGTACGACGCTAAAATCCAATCTCATTTCGAGCAATATCAACCAAATGAAAAATTGCCTAGCGAAATGACATTATCACAGAAAGAGGCATTGAAAAAATGAGCCTCAAATATATCATATCTTACCAGGCACACGACCTGACCAGACATATGTCGGTATTTATAAACCGCATTATGGTGATATGGATTCCAATGGGTGGCCACAAAGCGCTCGCAACAGAGCTTTAGAGGCAATTGTCCCTTCTGGAGCAGTCATGATCGCCGGTGACATTCATTATGGCACTCTTCTGCAGCACGGCATTGATAAGTGGGGTGACGGACCCTGGTCCTATTCAACGCCAACATTCAGCTCAAAAGCGAATCGAATTTGGCAACCAAGCGTTCCTGCACAGGGAAGAGCGATTGAGGGAATT
>JABSPC010000693.1 GCA_013215515.1 Crocinitomicaceae bacterium | reverse complement strand
TTCTTTTGATTGCAGTTCATTATAAATCGAGCAGACTTGCTGGCAGAATCAGAGTAGATAACACCGCCGAATTGCATTTCACCTTTCGCGTTTTTTACAATTTCTCTTTGATTCGCTACTATTCCAACACTCCAGCCATCTATTCTTGCATAACCATTAACTATAGATTTACCGTAATCCGCTTTGTACTCAGTGAATTTAGAATCATCAACCAAGCACTTAATGATATCCTTGACGTTATACGGCTTAGATCTATCTGCTGGTAAAATCCCATACATTTTTTTAGGATCGGTCTTAGGAGCAATCGTTTCCTTACGATCAAATCCAGCGTTTTCAGAATGTCCAATTTTATCCATTAAATCACGGATTGTAGATAAACACTCTTCATCACTTTCTGTTTTGTAATCACATACCCCTGAGATTTCAGTGTGAGTTACAGAACCGCCCAATGATTCATTATCTATTGTTTCGCCAATGGCAGCCTTAACTAAGTAAGACCCTGCGAGGAATATTGTTCCCGTTTTATTGACAATTAAAGATTCATCAGACATAATAGGTAAGTAGGCACCACCGGCAACACAACTTCCCATTACCGCTGCAATTTGAACAATACCCATTGAACTCATTACAGCGTTATTTCTAAAAATTCTACCAAAATGTTCTTTGTCTGGGAAAATTTCATCCTGCAACGGCAAGAAAACTCCAGCTGAATCCACTAAGTAGATAATTGGAAGTCTGTTCTCCATTGCAATTTCTTGCGCTCTTAAATTCTTTTTTCCTGTAATTGGAAACCAAGCGCCCGCCTTAACAGTAGCGTCGTTAGCTACAACGATACATTGTTTCCCAGAGACATAGCCTATTACCACAACAACACCAGCTGCCGGACATCCGCCATGTTCTTCGTACATACCATAACCAGCAATTGCACCGATTTCAATTTGTTCCGATTTAGGATCGAGTAGGAGGTCAATTCTTTCGCGAGCCGTGAGCTTACCTTTTGAATGTAATTTTTCAATACGTTTTTTTCCTCCGCCTTCATAAATTTTCTCAAGTTCACGTTGAAGTGCAGAAATTTTCAAACGCATTTTATCATCGTTCTTATTGAATTCCAATTCTTTCTTTCCTATAGCCATATTTTAAAAATGAAGAGAGCGCTAAAATAAGAAAAACCGAGTGAATTCGATAGAGAAATGATAGATGAACTGCTAAATAATGACAGAAGGTATGATAATGATTTTAATAGGTTGAATTGCACTTAGCTTGATAAAAAAAAACTAACATTTCATTGTTGGAAAATCAAAATGGAAATATGAACTCTATAATGTAAATTTGTCGAAGTGAAAGACTCATTTAAATATCAAGGAATGCGACGTCAGCTAGTCAAAGAGCTGAGTGATAGAGGTATCAAGAGCAAACAAGTATTAAGTTGCTTTGAAGCAATTCCACGTCATTATTTTTTAGATAATGCCTTTGCTGAACAAGCCTATTCAAATACTGCTTTTCAAATTGGATCTGGACAGACGATAAGTCATCCTTATACCGTTGCGTTTCAAACAGAATTGTTAGAGATTGAAAAAGGGGATAAGATCCTAGAAATCGGAAGTGGTTCAGGATTTCAGACTTGTGTTCTTTGTGAAATGGGCGCTAAAGTCTTCAGTATTGAACGACACAAAGAACTTCACTTAAAATCAAAGAATATCGTTCGTCAATTGAAATATAACGCACGAATGAGCTTCGGAGATGGCTATAAAGGTCTTCCTACTTTTGCGCCATTTGATAAGGTCATAATTACCTGCGGTGCACCTGACATCCCTGAAGAGCTTGTGAATCAAATGAAGATTGGTGGTATAATGATTATTCCAATCGGAGAAGGCATAGAGCAACAAATGAAGAAAATTACCAAGGTCTCAGACAAGGAAATTACTATTCAAGATTTCGGTGTATTCAAGTTTGTTCCAATGTTGGAGAATAAGGTGAAATAACATTATTCGGTTTTGAGCTCTTAATTTCGGTTGGTGAATGGTTCATAAAATCAATTCCAAGTATTAGTTGATATGCTATTATCAGTCCAAATGATTAGGACTAAGAACAAAAAAGTGGAGAACCTTTCGATTTTCCACTTCCTATAAATTAAATATAATTTTGTTTTCAGAGGCTTCACTAGAAATCATCTGGTAAACCAGGAACTTTTTGTGTTGCCTTTTCTTCAAAATTAGGATCACAAGTCAAACAATCCACCTCCATTGATTCGTTGAATTCCTCTTTTTGTTTATCGTTTAGCTTATTATAATCTGCTGGGTCTGGGAATTTCTTCATAACACCTTCTAAGTAGCATAGTTTTTTAAACTTCACATTATCAACGTTATTTAAGATAGCTTTTTGTTTTTCTTGAGTCCATCCTGAATTCATTTTAGATGCTATTTTCAAACCGCCATATATTCCTCCAAAAACAACAAGAATCCAGATAGCGCCTCCTGCCATTCCTAATTTAAAGCCTGATTTTTTCGATTGAAGTAAAAAATTCAAGCCAATTATTAGTAAGCACAATCCTATTGTAATTGTTGAAATGAGAATCAGATTGTGCATGTTTTCCCCAGTAAGCCCTTTTGATCTTAAAATCACATACGTATTTCCAACTATTAAAAGGACAATTCCTTTTATGAAAAACAAAGTGCTGACAATTTTTAATCCTTGGTCATTATTTTGTTTTGCGTTCTTTTTGATTTTCAACGCTATAAAATTGAGCGCTAAAGCGAGAATAGTGACTATTGCGATTTTCATGAGTAGTGATATTTTAAAGTTATGTTGAGGACAAGGTACCAATTATTGACTAAATTCAATTTTTTGCACGATATTTGAAAACGGAGTTAACAAATCAAAATCACTAATATGAAAATTTCAGCATTATTAATTATTACACTTTTAGCCTCAGGCTCAGTGTTTTCACAAACTAAAACTGTTTCGGGGGCAACTTTCAAGTCTCAAATGGATATTAAAGGAAAGAAGTTAATCTATAATGGAGCAGGTCTAAGAGAAAAGTATACGATTGACCTTTACGTTGCAGCGCTTTATCTACCGAAGCAAACAACGAACGGGTCAACTGCTGTTAACGCAAATGAGACTCAAGCAATCAATATTAAGATTGTTTCAAACAAAGTTACAAGAGAGAAATTTAACTCTAGTGTAAAGGATGGATTTGCAAAGGCAAGTCATGGTAAAGCAACTGCCGTTAACATTGGTAAGTTTACTGAGTTCTTCTCTGCTGAGATAAAGGATGGTGATGACATTCTTATGATCTACAAGCCTGGTAAAGGAACAGCTGTAATGATCAATGGTACCTACAAGGGGTTAGTAGAAGGGCTTGAATTTAAAAAAGCATTGTTCTCAATCTGGTTGGGATCTACTCCTGTAGCTAAAAAATTGAAAGAAAAAATGCTAGGAAAGGTTTAATAGCATTAACGATATTAAAATATGAAGGAGCTTTACGTCTCCTTTTTTTTTTGCCCTAAATTTAATTTCTAAGATAGGATAGTAGTAGGTCAAAAGAAAGCTCTTCGTCTGGGTTAAACCAAGACCGAAGGGCTTTTAAAATATATTTTATTGGTATTAAGCGTGTGCCTTGTGAGATAAGTATCGTTCAGCATCTAACGCTGCCATGCATCCTGTTCCCGCCGCAGTAACTGCTTGTCGGTATGTCTTATCAGCAGCATCTCCAGCAACAAAGACACCTTCAACGTTTGTTCGAGCCGTGCCAGGTTGCTCATATTCGATATAACCTGTATCGTCAAGATTAATAAAGTCTTTAAAGATTGTTGTGTTCGGGTCATGACCAATTGCAACGAAGAATCCAGTGCATTCAATTGTTGAAATCTCCCCTGTTTTATTGTTCTTAACAGATACGCCAGTAACTACTTGTCCATCTCCAAGAACTTCTTCCGTTTCAGTATTGAATAGAATTTCAATATTCTTAGTATTCTTAACTCTGGCTGCCATAATTTTAGACGCTCTAAATTCATCACGACGTACAAGCATTGTCACTTTAGTACAAAGTTTAGACAAATAGTGTGCTTCTTCACAAGCTGAATCACCAGCTCCAACAATTACTGTATCATGACCTCTGTAAAAGAAACCATCACAAATAGCACAAGCGGAAACGCCACCACCTAATTTTAAATATTTCTGCTCACTTTCCAATCCTAAGTACCTCGCAGAAGCACCTGTAGAGATAATTACCGAATCAGCGTGAATTTCCTTTCCGTCATCAGTCCAGCATTTGTGAACACCGCCTGAAAAGTCAACTTTAGTGATAAAACCAAACCGAACGTCTGTGTCAAAGCGTCTAGCTTGAGCTTCAAGTTGAACCATCATTTCCGGACCTGTTACTCCTGTTGGGTATCCAGGGAAATTTTCAACTTCATCAGTAGTTGTTAATTGTCCCCCTGGCTGCATTCCTTGATACATTACAGGATCCATATTTGCCCGTGCAGCATAAATAGCAGCAGTATATCCTGCTGGTCCTGATCCGATAATTAGGCACTTTACTTTTTCGATTTCGCTCATAATCTATAATTGTTCAGAGTTTATTTTTCTTGAGAAAACAAATTTAGCAATTAGACGGAATTTTCAATAGCTACTTACATTCTTCTTTAAATATTTAGGATTGCAATCATTTTAATGCGAATTGATGTTAAGTTGTTTGTATTTCACTAAAAGAACACTAGCTTTGTAGCTGCTTTTTTGCAATACGATATATGCTAGATACCGAATTATACGAGGCTAAAACCCTCTACCCATTTCAGAAAGAATCAGTAGATCAAATACTTAAAGAGCTTGCTGAGAATGGTAAAGATTTCAATTTATTATTTCAACTTCCAACAGGGGGTGGGAAAACCGTGATTTTTTCTGAAATCGCAAAAAAGTATATTGATGATTCTAAGAAAAAAGTACTGATTCTGACTCATAGAATAGAGTTATCAGTGCAGACTTCCAGGCAGTTATCTGCTATTGGTGTTACCAATAAGGTCATTAACAGTGAGGTAAAGGAAATTGATAAGCCTGAAGAATACGATTGCTTTATCGCAATGGTAGAAACATTAAACAATCGATTAAATGACGATGCAAACTTTATTGCAAATGTTGGTTTGGTCATTGTCGATGAGGCTCACTACAATAGTTTTAGAAAAATATTCCAATTCTACGGAAACGCTAATATCTTAGGAGTTACAGCAACACCATTGAGTAGTAATAAAGCTCTTCCCCTGAATGACAACTACAACATGTTGTACGTAGGAGAGAGTATCTCTTCTTTAATTGAAGGAGGGTATCTTGCTGATGCAGAGTCGTATACTTACGACGTAAATCTTCATGGATTAAAGATCGGGTCTAATGGTGATTTCACTGTTAATAGCTCTGATGTTGTTTATGGGAATTACTTCATGCAAGAAAAATTACTTTTTGCATACGAAGAAGTAGCTGTAGGAAATAAGACTTTGATATTTAATTCTGGTATCGATACTTCGATGAGGGTTGAAGAGACTTTTAAGAAAAGAGGATATCCTATTCGCCATCTTGATTCTACTTTTAGTGATAAGGATAGGAAGGATGTGTTGAGTTGGTTCAAAACTACACCCGATGCAATTCTTACGTCTGTTGGGATTTTGACAACAGGGTTTGATGAGCCGACAGTTGAGACGATTATATTGAATAGAGCGACACGTTCATTGACTCTTTACCATCAAATGATTGGCAGGGGATCTAGACGTTTGCCGAAAAAAGAGAAGTTCAAGTTAATAGATCTTGGAAATAACGTCAGAAGATTTGGTGTTTGGCAAGATTATTTGAATTGGCAAGACGCTTTCCGATTCCCGGACCGCTTCTTAGAGTCACGCTTGAGCGAGGCTGAGGATTTAGAGTTTGAGGTTGAGTTCGAATTCAACAAAAGTGTAAAAGACGCATTAGATGTAGAATTCTTAGATACTTTTAATATTAAAGAAGTGTACTATGAGTGCATCGATGGAGGGTTAAAAGGAAAGGAGGCTGTTGAACAATCATTGGCTAATCACTATTCTGTTATTCATAAGGGCGCTGAAGATTATTTCCATGGCTTGGAATTAATGGAGTTGCTTGGTGATCATATTGAGCATCGACTTAAGCTGTATACCAAGTGTATTACTAAGAGTACGCCTAATTACTATAAGTACATTTACGAAACGTATGTACGTCAGCTTCGTCAAAAACTTAGAGCGAATTTAGAAGACGAGTAAATTTCATTTTTTCTGGGTAGTAGGATCTAGTCGTCTATGCTGTTTTCGGTTCTTTTTCGGTAAACGGGTTCGCTCATTTTTTGATTCGCCCAAAATGCTATCGCATTTTAATGGAATTTGAACGAATCATGCATCCTATTGTATATAGTATTGAACTTAATACAACTGCAGCATGAAAAATCTACATATCGATTCCCCTTGTAAAGAGAACTGGAATGAAATGCCTTCAACTGATAAAGGAGCTCATTGTCAGAAGTGTGCATCTGATGTTTTTGATTTTACCAATAGTAGCAATACAGAAATCCGATCAATTCTTCTTGAGAGATCAGGTCAAAAAGTATGTGGACGTTATACAGAAGATCAACTCGAAAGCTTGAATGCAGATTTTGAGTTGATCTTCTGTATAACGTCCACATACTTTTTGACCTGATCT
>JABSPC010000692.1 GCA_013215515.1 Crocinitomicaceae bacterium | reverse complement strand
GACAGGAAATTTCGTTGTTGCAATACAGATTAATTCATGGGATTCGAACGGAGACCTAATTTGTAGCATTACGCACGATTTTCAGATTATCGTAATGTCATGTACGAATACGCCTCCTGCCAACCCCGCAGGCGGAATTCAGAATTTTTCAGGAACAGGAAACCTTTTAGGTCCCAATACTGTTGGGGCTTGTTATGGAGATCTTGTTTGTTTTGACGTCGTCTTTTCAGATTTGGTTGATTTAAGTGATAATATTACAATTCAACAAGACGGAACAACATTATTGCCTGGAGCAACATTCGTTCAAACTGGAACCAATCCAGCTGTTGGAACATTTTGTTGGACAGCTCAACCTGGCTATACTGGATCAATTGTAACGTTTGTTGCAGAAGATGATGGTTGTCCAGTAATGGGAACCTCAGGTTTTGCAGTGAACTTCAATATTGCTACAGGAGTTTATGCTGGTCCAGACCCATACATTTGTGGAACGCAGTCTACTACGCTAGTTGCAAACGGAGCAACATCTTATGTTTGGAGTCCAGCAAATGGATTGAGTTGTACAAATTGTGCAAACCCTGTTGCTACACCGGCGACTACAACAACATATACGCTCACAGGAAATCTTGCAGGAAGTTGTCCAAATGTGGATCAAATAACGGTAAACGTTGTTCCTGATTTCCCATTAACAATGACGCCTATATCGCAAACAATTTGTGCTAATGAAATTGCGCCCTTAAACGCTAGTGGCTCTGCCGGACAAAGCCCATATACATATGTATGGTCGCCGAGTGCAACACTTAATGACCCTTTCATAGGAAACCCTTTGGCGAATCCGATCACAACAACAACATATACAGCGACGGTGACATCTGCTGCAGGTTGTACAAAATCTGCTACAACAGATGTTGTTGTGACTGGTGTTGGACCGACGGTTACCATTGTTCCATCCGTAATAGATATTTGTGCTGGCGAGGTTGTTCCATTTACAGCAACATCGGAAATAATACCGGTAGCATGTGGGATAAGTGCAGGATGTACTGGTACCAACTCCAATGTGATAATTGGAACAGGAACTGCTTCAACCACTACGTACTCACCATTTTATGGATCAACCGTAGTTGGAACAGATTACACTAAGAAAATTCAATATATCTACACAGCGGCTGAACTTAATGCTATGGGATATACGGGCGGTACAATTCGAAATATTGCCTTGTATGTCACTACAACTAATACCTACCAATATGATCAAGTAAAGATTTGGATGGGCTGTACTTCACTTGACCAATTTGCTAATAATAATTTTGTTGATGTATCAACTCTTACACAAGTTTTTGGAAACACGAACAATGTGAATCCCACAAATAATGGATGGCATACGTTTAACATCACAGATTGGGATTGGGATGGAACATCAAACCTAATTATTCAATTCTGTGCAGAAGAGGATGGTGCCGGGAATGTAGGTTCCAACAGTGTACGTTACACTTCTACCAGTCCTGCTTATCGATGTAATTATGACTACTCAGCAACCGTTGCTTCATGTAACGAGGTAGTAGGAACTCGAAGCTTGTCTAGGGCAAATATGAGATTCAATATTTGTTCTCAAACTGTTTCTTCGCCAACTTACACTTGGACACCAGGTACAGGTTTAAACAATACTGGAATTTCGAACCCTACTGCTACTCCAGGAGCTTCAACCTCTTATGTTTTGAATGTAACTGATGCTGGGTCTGGATGTACAGGATCCGCAATTGCGCAAGTAAATGTTAGTCCTGATTACACTGTCAATCCAGTTGCAAGTCCTATTTCACTTTGTTATGGTGCTTCGACAGATTTGGCTGTAAACCCAAGTGGACCTGGACCATATGCATACGTTTGGACACCAGGAGGAGCATTTGTAAATCCTACAGATCCAACACCTACTGTTACGCCAACAGGACAAACGACATATTATATAGAATGCTCCAATGGATTTTGTAATAAGTTCGACTCAATAACAGTTTCTGTTGCTGGGCTTCCAGTTACTGCAATTGTTTCGCAAGATACCGTCTGCCCAAATACTCCTGTAAATATTACAACAGTTGCGGCCGCAGCAACTTGTGGACTTGATTACTCAGATTGTACAGGAACAAGCTCTAATGCGGTTACGGCAACTGGAACTTCAGCAACTAGTACTTATGGACCATTTTATGGATCGACTTCTACAAGTACCTACACGAATCGCAAGCAATATATAGTAACTGCTGATGAGCTTACAACAATGGGCTTCACGGCAGGAATGATTACCGAATTAGCATTTGATGTTTCCACTTCAACAGGAAGATCCTATGATGACCTCACTATATGGATAGGATGTACATCATTAACGCAGTTTCCTAATACTAGCTTTGTAAATGTTTCTACTATGTCTCAAGTGTATTATAATGGATATTATACGACTCAAAACGGATGGAACTCATTTGATATCACTGGTTATAATTGGGATGGTTCATCAAATATTATAATACAATTTTGCGCGCATGATTCTGATCAAACTGGTTCTGAAAGTGTGCGTTATACATTAACAACGCCATTGTACAAATGTTTATATTACAATAGCTCTTCAGTAAACGCATGCAGTAACGCTACTGGTATAAGAAATTACAACAGACCTAACATTAGGTTTACAATGTGCGCGAATACCTTTGGAGCGGGTTCAACTTATTCATGGACACCAGGAACAAATTTATCGGACCCAAATATTTCAAATCCTATAGCCAACGTTTTAATAGATCAAATTTACAACTTGACTGTTGTTGATCCGTTAAACCCTGGATGCCCGTCAAATGCAGTAGTTCAGGTTGCAATTGATCAAACGAATAGCGTTTCCGCTATTCCAGATACCTTAATATGTCCAGGTGATGTGGTTGATTTAGATGCTCAATTCTCTGGACCTATTCCGACTACCATTCCATGTGGAGCCAACGGAACATCTTGCAGCACACCTGAATACAACACTACTTGGGGGACTTCTACATCAAGCGGCTGTTGCCCGACAATTTATTATGGTTCTCAAACCGATATGAGAACTCAAATGCTATATCGCGCTAGTGATCTAATTGCTATGGGTATGAGTTCGGGAACTATTTCACAAATTGGGTGGAATGTAGTTACTAAAACAAGTACAGGACCATATCAAAATTTCACTATTAAAATGGCTTGTACAAATCTTACGGCTCTTACTACAACTTATACTAATGCTTTAACAACTGTTAAGAATGCTGGTAATGTCACAACTGCTGTTGGATGGAATATGCACACTTTAGATAATCCGTATGATTGGGATGGTGTTTCTAATCTGATCGTAGACGTTTGTTACGACAACCCAGCTGCAATAGGTTATGATTATACAAGTTATTCTGCTGCCGGATATACCGCATTGATACGTAGCTATAACAGTACAAATACAACATCTGGATGTGCATATACTGGTAATGCAACGTATTCTTACTCAAATTTAGCTACTACTAGATTTAGAAGTTGTGATGCAGCCGCTGGTGTCGCGACCTATTTATGGACACCTGTTGCTGATTTGAATAATCCAAATATTGCTAACCCTACGGTGACTCCTGCTGCTTCAGGAACAACAACATCCTACTTGGTTGAGGTAGTTGGTGGTGTATGTACAGTTTATGATACTGTGAACGTGACGACTAATTGTACAGCATTGCCGGTGGAATTGTTGAATTTTAGTGGATTTGACAACAACGGAGTTAACGAATTGAATTGGATTACTGTTACAGAATTAAATAATGATCATTTTGTAGTTCAAAGAAGTTCAGATGGTTTGACCTTTGAAACTCTTGGAAAGGTAAACGGAGCAGGAACAACTATAGAACAACAGAATTATAGATATTTAGATCATTCTCCTAACAAGGGGATTAATTATTATCGCTTAAAACAAATAGATTATGACGGAACCCAAAGTTTATCTGAAACTATCGCAATAAGCGGTTCTTCAGGTTCGGATATTCAAATTTTCCCGAACCCTACGACAAATGATCTTTTCATTGAACTAGTTGAGAATGGGAGTAATGAAAAATATACGGTTCTAATTGTTGATATCACTGGAAAGACAGTATCCCAAGCTCTTCAAGTATCGAGTGGCCAGCAAGTATACAAAGTAGAAGGATTTAAAATATTACTTCCTGGAATGTATATTATCAAAGTTCTGAATGCTCAATTAGAGATGGTCAAGATGGAGCGAATATCAAAACAATAACTAATTATAGATTTTAAAAAGTGATAAATAGGTAATTGTTGCAAAATATTAGGCATTTATACTCTTGCTAAAGGCTTGTTCAAAGCATAGTTTTACTGGCAATTAAACTCTATCTCTAATTGAAGTTTTTCAGGGCTCCATTTTCGGTTGTTACTCCATTGCTCATTGTTGGAGTTTTATTTGGAAGTATGTACTCTTCTGACTATGGTATTACGTTTCTTATAGTCCTAGTATCAATGGTCATTTTGTCTTTAGTAAAGAAGCTGAATCCAGCAGTATTGTCAACATGCCTTGGCGTTTTGATTGTTTTATTGGGAGCAGAGATCATGGATTCGTCAATGTCGTTTGGAGATTCAAAAGCAGCAAAAGATACAGCCGTAATTGTAGAAATTGTAGAAATAGAAAAAAGTGATAAGCCTTGGAAAAAAACCTTGGGTCGACTTTCACATATTAAAACAAAAAAAGGAATGATTCCTTGTTCTGAATTCGTTTTGTTCTATGCCCAAACGCAATTCGAAGAAGGAGACGTTATCTTTTTGAAAACGAATTTCAAGAAAATTGAAAATGCTAAAAACCCAGGTGAGTTTGATGCTAAAAACTACTGGAATAATAAGCGTATTCGCAAAATGGCTTTTATTGGGGAGTCTGAATTTAGATACATCGACCACCATGACATTTCACAAATAACAGCGTTTTTTAATGACGTTCGCTCAAATCTGACAACTTCCTTAACTACTTCCTTAAAACCAGAGCAAGCGGGAATTGCGAAAGCACTTTTATTGGGAGACAAAAGTACGCTCTCCATGGAAACGAAGAAGAGTTTCGGAAACGCAGGTGCTATGCACGTTCTTGCTGTTTCAGGATTGCATGTTGGAATTATAATGTATTTGCTACTTTTTATGTTGAGTAAATTTTCACGTTATATTTCTAGACGAAATGCTGTGCTCATATGCGTAATATTCGTTTGGATTTATGCAGGAATCACAGGTTTTTCTCCATCGGTAATGAGAGCTGCCTTTATGTTTTCCGTGTTGATGTTAGGGCAGGTGTGGAGTAAACAAGGAAACAGTGTGAATACGCTTTTCTTTTCCGCATTCGTTCTTTTGTTGATCGATCCATTGTTGATTTATGATATTGGATTTCAATTGTCCTATTTAGCGGTATTGGGAATTTTATTGATGTACGATCGGGTATGTTCGCTGCTTCTTGTAAAGAATAAATGGTTGAACAAAGTGTGGGAAGGAACAGCCATAGGAATCTCAGCGCAAATGTTGACTGTTCCATTATCACTGTTTTATTTTCATCAATTTCCGAATTATTTCATGTTGTCCAATGTTGGTGTAATGCTATTCGCTGGCGTTCTGCTGACGATTGGATTGGCGTTGTTTACTTTTAAGGCAGTTGCATTTTTAAAGCCTATTTTGGTTTTTGGATTGGGTTTAGGAATCTCATTATTGTTCTTCTTTATCCAGTTTGTAGAATCAATCCCTGGATCTGTAGCAACAGGTTTTGAGCCTTCTGCTTTAGTCGTCTTTGTGCTTTATGGACTCATAGCTCTCCTGCTAATGGCCAGAAATAATAAGCGTTTACTTTACGTTGGGTCGTTTTTGGGTTTGATTTTCCTCACAGGAATTCAGTGGGATCGAAATGAGCGTATGAATCAAAATGAGATGGTATTTTACAATATTGGATCACCTACAATCTCGATAAAATTCAAAGGTCAAATTACGTGTTTTTACATTGGAAAGAAAGACGATTTGAAAAGAGTTCACTTCTTAATGGATGCCTATTCGAAAGTTAAGCCTGGAAAAGTAAATTACGTTCAGTTGAAAGAAGGCAAAACGAAATATAAGTCTGGACTGAACACTATTGAATTCACGAATATTAATCGAGATGTATATGTTGAAATGAACGGCAAGACTTACTTTTTGAGATCGAATTATAAGCAAGAAGAAAGGATCGTGGATAAGGTTATTGATTTGCCTTATCTAGCGGAGAACCAATCGAATTTCAATTTAAGGAATGGAGCTTACTTTGTTGAATTATAATTTATTGTGAATTGACCGAACAAGCCCCTTGTACTTGAGTTGGTAATAGTTTAAATTTATTCGAAATCACTACTGTCCGATAAAACTTTTTGAAAAGCGAGAAATTCTCTAAAGGAAGTCCCGCTTTAATGTAATTTGGTTTTGGAAAACAAAAATTACATGAATAAAAGTACCCACTTTTTTGGACAATCGGTTTTCGGACAG
>JABSPC010000691.1 GCA_013215515.1 Crocinitomicaceae bacterium | reverse complement strand
GGAGTGTGAACCAATGCCATTTCACCCG
Organism: Crocinitomicaceae bacterium; assembly: GCA_013215515.1. Taxonomy (GTDB): domain Bacteria; phylum Bacteroidota; class Bacteroidia; order Flavobacteriales_D; family Crocinitomicaceae; genus UBA4466. Next base: position 2,206 of record JABSPC010000691.1, on the reverse strand, counting down.
CCAAACCTGCATTAAATATAAGCTGATTTGAGTAGTTTGCATTACTTGTTTTTACAATTACATTTAAACCACCATTAGCAACTGAATTTACTACATCTAAATTAACAGTTGCATTTTGAGATACAACATAAGCAGGTATATTACTGGTATTTGCAGTTGTAATATTCCCGATTGTATTATTTGACATACCTATATTCCCTATCCTTCCTGTGGATTGGTCAACTACTTGAAAAAACATTGAGTTACTCAGTAAACTCAACCTTGCTAAATCTGTATTATTATTATAGTTTGTGGTTATTTGTGCAATAGTAGGACTTGCAATAAAACTAACCGTTGAGAATCCCATCTGAGCCGACAAAGTATCTCCATAAACCCATGCTTGAGTGAACCCACCATTATCGTTGGTTAAGTCATAAATACTATCTCCCCCACTCCGTAAATTTAATTGACCACCACCATTAACAGCTTTAATAACATCGCCATTACTCATTTGAGGGTCAACCCCACCGCTTATAGCACCATTGGTTAATGTTTGCGACCACGTTTCACCGCCAATAATTGATGATTCAACCGTTATCCAAGCAAGAGCAATAAAATCGTAGTATTGAAATTTTTGAGCCGAAGTATTGTATATGAATAAACCATCTTCCGTAGCCCCTACAGGTATCAAATCCCTTTCGATGGTTGTCATTCTTGGGAATAAAGCACCTTGAGTAGTAGATTTTACTTCAAACATTGCCGAAGTAGATGTGGCAGATGTTCCTATAAATACTGTTGTTCCATTATCGGATTGTTGACTATCTCCGAGAGTGTTAGCTCCCGTCCATACGGGCATCTTTGGTGGAGTACCTGCACCTGATACAGCACTACCTCCACCACCTATATTCGCACTTGCAAAACCAAAACCACAACTTAACGCTTGACTCATTCTCTATTTTTTTAAATTTACTAATTGTTTGAAGCAACCAACTCTACAACAGAGGCAGGTGGCACAGTCAAAGTAAAACAACAAGAGGCGTTTTGTGAAGAACCATTAAACACTTGTCCTTCTTCTAATGTTACTGCATCAGAAATAATCCCTCTTATTGACTTTGTTCCTAAGATTGTACAAGTTCCTGTTACTACTTTAATTGAATACTTACCGATTCCGTCAGTATGTAACAATGTAAAGGTGGTAGCACCTATTAGGGTTCTTGTGAATAATGGGTTATCTAATGCACTCATTGTTTTAGTTTATTAATGTACTTATATCTATTTGCTTCAATGGTTGCCCTTGATTGTAGAGATAAGAAGAAGGTGAATTATCCCCTAAAGGATAAAGCCTCAAATTAGCCATACGCTCATCTAAACCATTTTCTTTAATTAATTTTTCCATTGAACTATGGAGGGTGCTTTTTGCCAACACAGAGTTCATAGCCCCAATCATTTCCGTTAAGGAAGTTGGTCGTACAACATCAATTTTGTTCATTAGGGTATATTCTAATGCTCCGTTGTTCTTTACTATTTTAATTCTAATGTCTTTCATCGCAATTCCATCCTTTTGATTAAAGCGTTCAAAGGCTTTGGTAATACTCGATTTTACTTGTTCTATCATTTGTTTTAGTTTTGATTTGATTACCTACAAAAATAGTCATTTATAGGCGTAAATCAAACTTTACATTCTTCCTCTTTCGGCACAGGTGCTAACATTTCTGCCAAAGTAAGGCGTTCATCCACTTGGTAATCCTTTATGGATACTGCTCCTGCTCTCAAAGAGAGATAACCTTTAATTTCAATAATCATATTGTTTTTATTGTCGATAAGGGTGGCGATGTTTTGCATCCCTTGTGATAATAAATCTTGTGGGTTAAAGGCTACATTTATGTTTACAGTACTTCTACCTCGACCTAACACCTTGATATTGTCTGCTTTATCTATTTTGGCAACCAACATTCCATTCACGTACACATTATAAGCTTGATTGGTAACAATAAAATCAATATCGCTCTTGTTGGAGATATTTAAAATCATCGTAAAGCTTACCTTGTTAAAGGATATTTCATCAATTATTGCACCTGCGATTGTATAACAAGCATCCCTTAATAAATTCATTTGGCGATTGAAGTAGGAGATAAGAAGAACTCCACACAATGCTACACTACCGATAATTCCTATTTTATATTCTAATTTCATCTGTTATTTTTTTACCAATTTATAAGTTATAATT
>JABSPC010000690.1 GCA_013215515.1 Crocinitomicaceae bacterium | reverse complement strand
CTGTCCGAAAACCGATTGTCCAAAAAAGTGGGTACTTTTATTCATGTAATTTTTGTTTTCCAAAACCAAATTACATTAAAGCGGGACTTCCTTTAGAGAATTTCTCGCTTTTCAAAAAGTTTTATCGGACAGTAGTGATTTTAAACTAAAAAAAAAGAAAAATCGGAACATAATCCGCGGCGTAAAAGTTGTGATTGTTGATCTTTTACGGAAGGTATTTCATTATCATGTAAGAGTCTGAAGTGATTTTCATTCCCGCAATGTTCATTGTCATTCCCATTGCTGATGTTGCAACATTGTCTGTAGCGGAACAATCGAAGTGGTAATATTTTCCTGTTTGCCAAGAATAGTTCAGTTCTGTTGCAAAACTCATCGTGCTAAGAAGGCAAACAGTTAACACGGTAGTAATTGTTTTCATGTTAATTAATCGTGTTATTAGAAAAAATCATTGGATTTAGAACGAGAAAAATTTAAGGGAATTATTTTTGTTATGTTCGATAACTCATGCGGTTGGGTCAGTTTCTGTAGTGAAGTTGGGTTACTTCCCGATTGTAGTTGGGTCACTTCCCGTGGTGAGGTTAGGTCACTTCCCGTTCCCAATTCGAAAGCTTTGCTTTCTCTTGTTCAAAACCCGTGAATAAACTCGGGTTAAAATCAAGGTCTAGTGCATTATTATCCTTAATTTTGCATCTCAGTTTAATTACAATATGGAAAGTACATTACAACAAGGTGCAACGGTAGAGCAAGCAGTAGAATTGGGGCTTCGTGAGGATGAATTTGAAATGATCAAAGGAATTCTTGGAAGAATACCAAATTTCACGGAAACAGCAGTATATTCTGTAATGTGGTCTGAGCACTGTTCTTACAAGAATTCAATTCACTGGTTAAAACAATTGCCAAAGGATGGACCTCAAATGCTAATTAAGGCAGGTGAAGAAAATGCCGGGTTGGTTGATCTTGGAGATGGGATTGGATGTGTATTTAAAATTGAGTCACACAATCACCCAAGTGCATTGGAACCATATCAAGGTGCAGCGACTGGAGTAGGAGGAATCAATCGTGATATTTTTACGATGGGAGCTCGACCAATTGCACAATTGAACTCGCTTCGCTTTGGAAACATTGAAGAAGATAGAACGAAATGGTTAGTGAAAGGTGTTGTAAATGGTATTGGTGATTACGGAAATTCATTCGGGATTCCTATTGTTGGAGGGGAAGTGTTCTTTGATGAGTCATATAATACGAATCCTCTGGTAAATGCGTTCTCTGCAGGGATTATGGATCCTACTAAGGTTATTTCAGCAACTTCAGCTGGACCAGGAAATCCAGTTTTTATTGTGGGAGCAGCAACTGGAAAAGATGGAATTGCGGGAGCGGCATTCGCTTCGAAAGATATAACTGAAGATTCAGCAAATGATTTACCATCAGTTCAAGTAGGTGATCCATTTATGGAGAAACTTTTACTTGAAGCAACGATGGAATTGGCAGAAACTGATGCTATTGTTGGTATGCAAGACATGGGTGCAGCAGGTATTACGTGTTCATCATGTGAAATGTCTGCAGCAGGAGAAGGCGTAGGAATGGATATCGATTTGGATAAAGTTCCAACGCGTCAAGAAAATATGTTGCCATACGAGATTCTTCTTTCTGAATCACAAGAGAGAATGCTTGTTGTTGTAGCAAAAGGAAAAGAACAAATTGTAAAGGAGATCTTCGACAAGTGGGATTTACACGCTGAAGAGATCGGGATAGTTACAGCGAGTGACAGAGTTCGTTACTTGAAAGGAACGGAAGTAGTTGCAGATGTTCCAGCTGAGTCATTAGTACTTGGTGGTGGAGCTCCAGTTTATGAAAGAGAATATACTGAGCCTGCTTACTACGAAGAATATAAAAAATTCAACATTGATGATGTTAAGCAACCAGACGACTTGAAAGAAGTTGCCTTCAAAATGCTTGCACATCCGAATATCGCTTCTAAGCGTTGGGTCTATGAACAATACGATTCAATGGTTGGAACAAAGAATATTTCAACCAATCGTCCATCTGATGCGGCTATCATAAACATTAAAGGAACGAATCGTGCTTTGGCTATGACTGTTGATTGTAATGCAAGATACGTGAATGCTGATCCTAAAGTGGGAACAATGATTGCAGTATCTGAAGCGGCTCGAAATATTACTTGTTCAGGTGGTGCTCCAAGTGCGATTACAAACTGTCTTAACTTTGGTAACCCGTACAACCCAGAATGTTTCTGGCAGTTTGTTGGAGCGATTAAAGGAATGTCAGAGGCCTGTCTAAAGTTCGAGACTCCGGTAACTGGAGGGAACGTTTCATTCTACAATCAAACAAGTAAAAATGGAGTTGAGAAGCCAGTATTCCCAACGCCAACTATTGGAATGATTGGAATCGTTGAAGACAAAGACAAAACAATGTCGCTTGACTTTAAAGCCAAAGGAGACTTGATCTTCATCATCGGACAATCTCATGATGATATTTCTTCGTCGGAATACTTAGTTTCTTACCACGGAATTACCGCATCACCTGTTCCTTATTTCAATTTGGAAGAAGAGTTTGCGATGCAGCAAAAAGTAAAAAGTTTGATTCAAGAATCTCATATCAACGCAGCGCATGATATTGCCGATGGAGGACTGTTTGTTACTTTGGCTGAAATGGGAATGCCCAATAATTTGGGGTTTGACATCGTTACTGATTCAGAAGTAAGAGAGGACGCTTTCCTTTTTGGTGAAGGACAAGGAAGAGTTGTTGTATCGGTAAATGAAGATCAAGAAGACGGTTTTATTGGAGCAATGATAGACTCAGGAGTGAGCTTCACCTTGCTTGGACACGTAACTAAAGGTAAGTTGATGATTGATGACGAACACTTCGGATTCATCTATGAAGCGAAGAACGTTTTTGATAACGCTCTTGGTAAGCATCTTGAAAATTAGTAGATTGGCCATGTCTTAATAACGCAGAGAGCGAAAATCATAATATGGAATACAATACATCGAGAGGTAAAATGCTTCTCCCCGAGTATGGACGAAACGTGCAAAACATGATTATGCACGCTCATGAAATCGAGGATAGAGAAGAACGAAATAGAGCTGCACAAGCTATTATTGTGGTTATGGGGCAGCTGAATCCTCATCTTAGAGATGTCGACGATTATAGACACAAGCTTTGGACGCACCTTTTCATAATGTCTGATTTTCGATTGGACGTTGATTCTCCATACGAAAAACCAGAAAGGGAAGTATTAGCAGAACGTCCTGATATAATGTCGTATCCAAAAGGTAAAATCCGTTTTGGACACTATGGTCAATACACTCAAAAAATATTGGAATTATCGAAAGGTATGGAAGATGTTGGTGAGCGTAAGTACATGACCAATTCAATGGGTAATTTCATGAAAAAGCAGTATCTAGTGCACAACAACACTGCTGTAGAAAATCAAGTGATAGCTGATCAATTGAACGAATTATCGCAAAGTGAATTGACCATTGAGAACCCAGAAGATTTGATGGGAACGAATCAAGCATTGAAATTACTAGGGATTCAAAGTAATACTAGCAGCAGCAGCAGCAGCAGCAGCAATCATCGAAACCAAAAAAATCAACGCCACAATAACAACAAGAATAAGAAACAATTCAAGCGTAGAAGATAATAGATATTTTTCTTTCGTATAGATAGTCGTGCTAGGAGTGATCCAAGCACGACTTTTTTATTTTGTCCATACACGTTTCGAAGTGAATAACTTTTTAATTCCATGAATCCTACATCCCTAAGGTTTCTGTAGCTTCACGGGAGTAAATAAAATCAACGAATAATATGGCGACTTTCGAAATTCACGGTGGTAAACCTTTAAAGGGGGAATTAATTCCTCAAGGAGCAAAAAATGAAGCATTACAGGTTATATGTGCTCCGCTTCTTACAGCTGAAAAGGTAACTATCTCAAATATTCCTGACATCGTTGATGTGAACAAACTGATCGGTTTGATGCAAGCAATGGGAGTGAAGATCGAAAAAGTGGAAAAAGGAACGTATATCTTCCAAGCGAAGGATATCAACTTGGATTATTTACAAAGTGAAGACTTTAAGACTAGAGCAGGTTCTTTAAGAGGATCTGTAATGATTGTTGGGCCATTACTCGCACGATTTGGAGTCGGTTATTTACCGAAACCAGGCGGAGATAAAATTGGTCGCCGCAGATTGGATACGCATTTCGCAGGAATGATTTCTTTAGGAGCAAAGTTCAACTATGACGCAGGGGAACACTTTTACGCGGTTGAAGGAAAGAATTTGAAAGGAACTTACATCCATATGGATGAAGCTTCAGTTACTGGTACTGCGAACATTGTTATGGCGGCTGTTATGGCTGAGGGTGAAACAACCATTTACAATGCTGCTTGTGAGCCTTATTTGCAACAATTGTGTAAAATACTCAACAGTATGGGGGCTAGGATCATGGGAGTTGGATCTAATAAGTTAATCATCGAGGGAGTAGCACAGCTATTTGGGACAGGGCATCGTTGTCTGCCTGATATGATCGAAATAGGAAGTTTTTTGGGATTAGCAGCTATGACGCAGTCCGAATTGACAATCAAAAATGTACG
>JABSPC010000069.1 GCA_013215515.1 Crocinitomicaceae bacterium | reverse complement strand
ATTTTCCAAAGTAAAAGGAGAACTAAATCATAAGTTCACTGGAGTTACTGATAAATCATTAGGTGCGTTGGAACAACTTTTTGAAAATGCAAAGCAAGCCCAAGCCATTAAAGTATTTAATGTCATTCGAAATGAGGTCTTAGGAGGAATTGTTTGCTTTGAATCAAAGGATCAGCTTTTATACGTGAAAGGTGCAGTCGGCGAAGAGACAAAGGCCAATGGTGGAATGTATTTAGCATTAAATAGCGCAATTGAATACGCCAAAGAACACAAGCTTATATTTGACTTTGGAGGCTCAAATGTTGATGGCGTAAAGCGCTTTAATTACAATCTCGGTGGAGTAGACGAAGTGTATTTTATGCACATCCAAAATAACGGACCTGCTTGGTTTAAACTTGCAAAAAGACTCAAGGCGCGTTTAATTGATAGGTGAAACCAGTTTAAATCCAAGGATCGGACAATCAAACCATCGAAAATATTAAATTTGTTTATGCTTCTTCCAAAATCAAATACGCCACGTTGGATTATCATATTAGGAGATATTGTCCTTTCGTTGGCGGCTTTATTTGTTGCGTATTTAATTCGCTTCGATCTTGAGGCAAAAGAAGAATTGATTCAATCTGAATGGGATATTCTTTCTAAATCAATTGGATTCTACATTGGAATCAAGCTAATCGTATTCTATATTTTTAAAATCCACAAAGGTCTTATTAGGCATTCGTCTACGGAAGATTTTTCCCGTATCGTAAAAGCAACTTTAGTAAGCTCAACACTTTTTGGAATTGCCGGACTATTGAAATATTATTATGTCGACGGTGCTTATTTCTTCCCGACGTCAGTATTAATTGTTGAGTTGTTCTTTTCTACAGCATTCATAGTTGGTTCTCGATTTGCCATCAAGTTGATCCATATGGAATCGACTAGAAGTAAGGATGTCGATGAAGTTGTTTTAATCTACGGAGCAGGTATTTCTGGACTTATAACCAAAAGAACGATCGAGAAGGATCAGGCTACGGGTTATAGAATTGCAGGTTTTATTGATGACAATAAGAAGCAATCAGGAAATCGTCTAGAAGGAATTACAATATATCATTCATCGGATTTAGAAAAGGTGATTATCGACAAAAGTGTTACGCAGCTGATTATCGCGATTCAAGCTCCTGATGAATTAAAGAGAAAAGAAATTGTTGAAATCTGTTTGGCAAATGGAGTAGAAGTTCAAAAAGTGCCCAGCGCTAAAAGTTGGATCAACGGTGAGTTCTCAGCGAAACAAATATCTAAAATCAAAATTGACGACCTATTGGGCCGCAAGCCTATTGTCTTGGATGAAGACAAGATTGAATCAGAATTGAGCAATGAAGTTATCCTTGTTACTGGAGCAGCCGGATCGATTGGAAGTGGAATGGTTCGTCAAATAGCGAAATACAAACCTGCGAAACTCATTCTGTTGGATCAGGCTGAATCACCTTTGTACGATCTACAAAACGAAATCATATCCGAATTTCCAAATCTAACTTTTGAAGCTGTAATTGGCGATATCAGAAGTAGGGATAGAATGAAGAATGTCTTTAACGCGTTTAAGCCCAAGTATGTTTTTCACGCTGCAGCCTACAAACACGTTCCATTAATGGAAGTCAATCCTTCTGAAGCCGTTCTTACGAATATTCTTGGAACGAAAAACTTGGTTGATTTAGCCAATGAGTTTGAGGTACACAAATTCGTTATGATTTCTACGGATAAAGCTGTGAACCCAACGAATGTTATGGGAGCTTCTAAACGTATTGCCGAAATCTATGCGCAGTTCTCAAACAAGACGAATACGAAATTCATCACTACTCGATTTGGAAACGTTCTAGGATCCAATGGCTCTGTGATTCCATTATTCCAACGTCAGCTGGATCAAGGTGGACCATTAACTGTTACTGACGAACGAATCACTCGCTTCTTCATGTCGATTCCTGAAGCGTGTCAATTAGTGCTAGAAGCAGGTACTATGGGGCAGGGAAGTGAGATCTTCGTTTTTGATATGGGTGAATCCGTTAAAATCATTGACTTAGCTAAGAAAATGATTCAGTTAAGCGGATTGGAACTTGGAAAGGATATCGAGATTAAAATAACCGGATTGCGTCCAGGTGAGAAGTTATATGAAGAGTTATTGGCCAAAGAAGAGAATACCTTAGCAACGCATCATCCTCAGATTTTAAAAGCAAAAATGAGAGAAGAGGAAAGCGATCAAATTTCAAAGATTATTGATTTGATTGAATTGTTCGGTGCTCAAAATAATGATGAAATGGTAAGACGAATGAAAGATATTGTTCCAGAATTTATCAGTAACAACTCTCAATTCGAAAAATTAGACGTTTAATGTTAGGGGCCGTTAAAATTCAAGTTCGCTTTTCTGATTTAGACGTGTTGGGTCACGTTAATAATAATGTCTATTTGAGCTTTTTCGAAATTGCCAGAGTGCATTATTTCGGACATATGCTCGGGGAAAATTGGAATTGGACAACAAATGGTGTGATTTTGGCTAAGAACAATGTGGAATACTTAAAGCCTGTGCTTTTAAGTCATGAGCCATATGTAACCCTATTTGTAGATTATATAGGCACGAAAAGCTTTTCATTGAATTATGAATTGCACGTAAATGGGAAGTTGCATACTACAGGAGGCTCAACTCTTGTCTGCTTTGATGCTTCTATAAATGAAACCATTTCGATTCCAGAGGTTATGAAGGAGGAACTTCTGAAATTGAAAAATTAAAAATAGATTATGAAATACATCATTGGACTTATAATATTGATTGGATTTTCGTCTCAAGTGAACGCTCAGTTCGGTTCTCAGGAAGAGGTGGATTCTTGCTATTTCAGATGGATTACTGTCCAGTATAAGGATACAATAAGAAATATTGATACTGTACGGCGTGTTCGAATGACTCAGAAACAGATTAGATATGCAGAATGGGAATGTGGAAATACTCCGGGTCTTATTGATTGCAATAGCGACTTGTCGTACGATGAAGCATCAAATACTGTTTTCAAAAAGCAAACCGATATTTCTATAGTAGCGGGTGCTAACAAACCTTTTACAGGAGATTGTGAATCGTGCCATATGAATGGTAGGTTGCAGCGTAAAGTAACTTTTATAAACGGAAAGGAAAACGGAAAGGATACTACTTATTATAATACAGGCTGCCCTCAAGTAATTCGATCTTTGGTGAATGGAGTAGAGCATGGTCAGTGGTTGTTCATGTACGATAGTACTCAGTTTTTGGCGTGGGAAATGAATTATTATATGGGTGAGAAAGAAGGCGTGCAAAAGTTCTTTGCGAAACCAGAGAATATAAGTAAAACTGAATTTGACATCAAATACCGCTCTGATACAACGAAAATTGAACATTATAAGGCTGGCATTCTGCACGGTGTAAAGAAAACCTATTACAGAAGAGGAAAGGATGGAATGGGTGGCTCATGTAAACGCGAAGTCAACTATAAAAACGGAGTGTTTCATGGAGCCTTTCTCATTTATAATTTGGAAAGAGTAATTATTGAGGAACTTAATTATAAAGAAGGTAAAAAGGATCAACTATGTAAATATTATTACGACGACGGTGTATTACTGAAAACAGAAAGTTGGAAGGAGGGAGTTAAAAATGGTGAATTTAAAACGTTCTACTATCAAGGGCATATTCAAGTTTCTGAAAATTACAAAAAGGGTGAAAAAGAAGGCTGGTTCGAAGTACGCTATCCAGATAAAACTATAAAATCACGAGCGCTTTATAAAAAAGGTGAGCGAATAGAAGAACACAGATATGATCAACATGGACGTGAAACATATTCCTTCGGTACCCCAACTGGTAACGAACAAGAAGATGATGATGCTCCAACTACAGACAAGAAAAAGAAGAAGAAAAAATCAAAAAAAGAAAAGAAAAAGGACTAGATTTTGATGGCCCCCGATGCCTATCGCGGCCGGAAGATGATCTAACTACAACGAAACACTTATGATTAAAGAATTCGAGGCATGGGTTGGTTTGCAACCCGGCTACTTAAGTCACGCAATTATTGATGTTTCAATTCGAATAGGAATTGCATTAGTCATTTTAATAATAGGTTTTTGGATCGCTAAACTTCTTGCAAAGGCGGTTGAGCGAGTTATGAAAAAGAGAAAGACGGATGAAAGTCTTATCGGTTTCATAAAAAGCCTGACCAGCATAGGACTTAAGACGCTTGTAATTGTTACGGTAATTGCTCAAATCGGTGTTGAAATGACTTCGTTTGTTACAATTTTGGGGGCTGCCGGTTTGGCAATTGGTTTGGCATTTTCCGGAACATTATCAAACTTCGCTGGAGGAGTTATGATTCTATTGTTTAAACCTTTTAAAGTTAGCGACTTTGTGAATATGCAGGGAGAAGAAGGAATCGTAAAAGAAGTTCTTATTTTCAATACTATTCTTACAACATTAGACAATAAGATTATCATTCTTGCAAATGGAACTGTTGCCAATGGAACAATAGTAAATTATACGAAAGCCAAAAAACGTAGAGTTGACTGGGTGTTTGGGATTGCTTATGGAGATGATCTTAAAAAAGCAAAAACCTTGTTAGACAAATTTATTCAAGAAGATGATCGAATTCTTAAAGAAGGACAGAACTTCATTGGCCTTGGTGAACTCGGTGATTCTTCAGTAAATATTACTGTTCGTGCATGGGTTGATACAAATAATTATTGGCCAGTATTCTTCGATATGAACGAACGTGTTTATAATGAGTTCGCAGAGGCAGGATTGTCAATTCCTTACCCTCAAATGGACGTTCATATTCAAAAGGAAGGGTAATGCAAGATTATATAAACCACCCAATCGTTCAAGGATATATTAAAGCAAATCGCTTCGGTGAATTGCTTCAAATGAAATTTTGCGTTCCAGCACCCGGTCGAGTTGATTACACAATGGAAGTTACGGAATCGCACCTAGCGACTCCTGTT
>JABSPC010000689.1 GCA_013215515.1 Crocinitomicaceae bacterium | reverse complement strand
CTACAGCCTAGGTTTGAATATTCACAACAGAGTTCAATTGCTTGTTTAACGGTTTCACTCGTTTGAGAAAGTTGTACTATTATTCCTGCGGCAGAAAGGTTGAGGTTTTCACCGGCGTGTAATCCACAGTACAGCTTTCTTCATTTAGTTCTTCAAATGATTTTCCCGTAATCGCGAGAATCCTATTTAAATCACCGCCTTGCCACGTAGCGTGATGTGCCATGTTAAGTAAAAACCTTCCATTAAATGCCATATTCCAAAGGTATGTAAAATGAGTTTGGCGCAAAGTGTCTAGTTGTTGGCGCTTAATGCAAATCTGTAACAGTATGTTTTCCTGAAATTTGTGGTATGAGAAAAATAGAAACAGTTATAGAAATAAACGCACCAATCGAGAATGTTCGGAACACGTTAATGGATCACAAAGAATATCCAAATTGGAATCCATTTATCAAAGAGATTTCAGGCTCGACGATCCCAGGAGAAAAATTGTCGGCAACACTTCAGCCGAAGGGTAAAAAACCTATGACATTCGCCCCCGTTGTTATGGTCAACGAGACAAACAAAGAATTCAGATGGAAAGGAAAGTTATTCGTTAAAGGGCTTTTTAATGGTGAACACTACTTCATTCTCGAGAAAATTGACGCTGTAAATACACGCTTTATTCACGGCGAACATTTTACCGGAGTATTGAAAGGTGTTATTCTAAAAATGATCGAAAAAGACACAGTCAGTGGGTTTAAGGCAATGAATGAGACCCTAAAGTCACTGGTCGAATCAAGCAAATAGAAAGTCTAAGTACCTCGCTTCTTGGAATTCCACGTTATAATTGGGATGTGCTATCATTTCCGCTCTTTTTGTATCAATCGTATCCAAAACTAGATCCAATTTCTTGCCAAAGTTTTCCATGTTATAATAGAAACTCGCGACTTTCATTTCTTCTATCTCCGCATATCCTTGATGCAACATCATTGGAATTTTATACCCAAATGAAACGCTCATTGCACCAGATATTCTCGATTTAAAATACTCCTCTGCACTTCTAGTGTTGGGGTGCACAATGGGTAAAATCAAATCTGCATTTTGAATTTGCGAGATGAAATCAACTTGTGACAGAAAATGATCATAGGTTTTAACCTTTTCACTTAGGCCTTTCTTCGCAATCGCGGCTTGAAAATCTTTTACATCTTCTAAAGCTGGATCGCTCTTCCCTAAAAATACAAACTGAACGTCGTCTCGTTTCACTTGCTGCGCTATTTCAATAAAACCATCCAAGTCCTTTCTTCGGCGCTCAACTCCACCAATAATTACAACTGTTTTTTTCCCTTTTTCAAGAAGATTATCAGTCTTTGGAAAACGCAGAGGGTAAAAATAATCTACCTTAATTTTAGAAGGAGGTAAAATTGAATTCAATAAATTCTCACTCAATAAAAAATACTTTTTAACCTTCTTGTTGATTATCCTTTGCGTAAAACTTCTTTCAAATTTTCGAGTAGAGTGAACAATTCCTATAAACTTGACATTGCTAAACAGCGCTTTCAAACATAGAAAACGAACCAAGTTTCCTTCTGCCGTGTTGAGTACGACCTTTTCACATTTTGACGTTTTTATCTTTTTCCAAATTTTAGAAACTTCCCTGCCTCTTTCTCTCTTACTTCCAGACATATCAACAAAAAGTGTGTCGGCGATATAATTTTTAAACTCTGGATTTCGTTCTAATATTTCAGAGAACGTGATTAAAAGGATTTTCCTCCCTGTTGCCTTAATGGCGTGCATTTGACTGAGCAAACATTCATCATGTGAGCCTCCAATTTCAATAAGCGCGATAATACTAGTATTCATTTAACGAGATTTCAACAATTAAGTCTTGGAAAGCTTTTTGCATCACAAATAAACGAAAAAGTATCTAGTGTACATTTACATCATGAGAATTGCATACTTATTTCTTGGAATTTGCCTGTTAATATCAACGGCTACCTTTGCTCAAAATAAGCAAATAACGGTTGTTATTGACCCTGGACACGGGGGTGTAGACCCTGGACACCTCTCTGGAAGCTCTACATTGCTCCCAGAAAAAACTTTGAACTTAAAAATCGCCAAATATTTGGGCGGATACATTGAGAAGTACTTACAAAATGTAAAAGTGATCTATACGCGAACGGATGATTCTTTTCCGTCATTGGACGCTCGTGTTGCCAAAGCAAATGGTAATAATGCAGACTATTTTATTAGTATTCACTGCAATGGAAACGAGCGAAAGTCCGTTCGTGGCACCGAAACGCATGTGCATTCAATGAGTTTGAAAAAATCTGTTGCTTTCGGTAAAGCCATCGAAAAGCAGTTTTCTAGTCGTGCTGGAAGAAAGTCACGAGGGGTCAAGGACAAAAAGGACCTCAAACATTCACTTCAGGTCTTAAAATTCACGAATATGACCAGTGTTCTTGTTGAATGCGGGTTTGTTACCAATGAAAAAGAAGCGAGGTATTTGAACTCTACATATGGTCAGGAAATTTTAGCTTCAGCAATATTCCGTGCTTTTAGAGAAACAATTGAGAAAAACCATACAGGAATAAAATTCAGAAAAACAGCTCCCACAACAACTCCAAGTACAACGGGGGATACTCCGGTCGTTGCCTCAACTGAACCAGGTGTCTTCGGAATTCAAATTGCTTCTTCTCGAAAACCCGTTGATGCGAAGAAGGATCCTATTATGAGAAAAGCTGACGCTCCAGTAGAAATGACGGAGTTAAACACCTCAAATGCTTACAAATACATTTATTTGGTTGGAAACTATGCCACCAGAAAAGAAGCAAAAAAGGCGCTAATCGACATCCAAAAAAAGGGTTTCAAAGACGCATTTGTCACTAAGCGCTGACGGAGCCTATAATTCCCTTGAAATTTTCACCTAATTTTTATTGTAAAATAAATACTTTGTATATATTTGCAAACACTTTTAAATAAGTGAACCCGCTTCTTTAGCTCAGTTGGTTAGAGCATCTGACTGTTAATCAGAGGGTCCAAGGTTCGAGTCCTTGAAGGAGCGCAAATTACACCCAGTATTCTTAATTGAATACTGGGTTTTTTGCTATTTACCAGCAAAATTAATGGTTTCAGAGAAGTCGCCGATTTTCCATTCAGGCAACAATATCAAATAAATGCATATAAATACAAAGAACTGGTCACCTATTTGGTCACCAAAAGTTTTTTTGTTCCTTTGGTGACCAGAATCATGTAGCCCTTTGTTTATCTATGGTTGCTGTTATTCGATTTGTGAATTGTGTTCAAGCAAATGCTTAAAAAGAACGATTTAAGCGAGCAAATCAGTAACCTAAAATAAATATGAGAAACAATCAGAAGTTCAGCGTCACAATATGGCCGAACAAACAAAAGGAAAAAAATGGACTTATCCCTCTGTACATAAAGGTTTCAGTGGATGGGAAAAAGGCAGTAATGTCAACAACTCATTTCATTGAATTGAGTCATTGGGACAAAAAACAAAGCAAGCTAAAGTTTAACGCTCCCGACAGTCGACAGTTGAATGCGTTCATCGATCGTACTCGAAACATTATCCAACAACAGTTTTTG
>JABSPC010000688.1 GCA_013215515.1 Crocinitomicaceae bacterium | reverse complement strand
CCTGGATCCTTTTCAGCTGTGATTCCAACACTCAAATTCGTTCTATAACTGAATCTTAATCTAGTATAATACCTGTCTTTATTTCCGTAATAATACGAGTTACTACTCTGTAGAATTGAATCTGGGACGTCCTCATATCCAGCTTTTTTTTCAAGTATCGTTTGGTATCTGAGGTAGACTTCAAATTTCCCGTTCTTTAACGCCTCCTTCAACCCAACGTGCAATTGATCTAATTTATCATCAACTCGAACAAAAGGAAGCACCATTTTGATCGTGGTTAAATCCCAGTATTCTAAACTCTGCAACTCGTATTTGGAGATTAATTTCCCAAACAACTTAATGTGCAATAGCAAATCATTGACTTGAATATCCGTCAGCAACCACAGCTCTTGCAGTTCCTCAATTGTTGCACTA
The DNA here is from genome assembly GCA_013215515.1 of Crocinitomicaceae bacterium. GTDB lineage: Bacteria > Bacteroidota > Bacteroidia > Flavobacteriales_D > Crocinitomicaceae > UBA4466. The sequence continues at coordinate 4,631 of JABSPC010000688.1, read as the reverse complement.
TTTAGATTCAATGGATGCTCGTAATAGAAGTTCAATTGCTCTACCACGTTTGTTAAATCGATGCTTTCGTCTTCCAACTGTTCTGAAATAAACTCAACCCTTTGTTGAATTATTTCATCTTTGTCTTGAGCAAGAGATGTGCCCGAAACAATCAGGAAGCAAGTTGCGATATAGAATCCTAAACGCACCTACTTTGATTGATATACAAGTGAAAAATGGGGAGACCACCCTAATATTTGATGGTATGCGCTTCCGAAATTCAATTGAATTTGTTTGAATTTATATCCAAACCCAAATGTGAGTTCAACGGGAGCAGTTGCGAATCCGCCACGCACGAAAAAATTATTAATCAACTGATATTCCATTCCTGTTCTTAATCGAATGGGGTTATCTAGGTCCTTTTCAAATTCTCCTGAAAACATTACTTTTTTAGAAAAGGTATAGGAAGAGCCGATACGCATTATCGTTGAAAATCGGTCGTCTTGGTAATCAGACAATTTTGAGCGGCCTAAATTAAAAACAGCAATTCCGACTTTCCATTGATCAGTGATCTTACCATAAACTCCAACTTCAGCAGTCATTGAGTTTACACCTCCGTAATTCTGCGATAGCCGTAAACCTTGATAATTCAGTTGAACCCCAGCGTAAAATTTATCCGCAAGCTTCATACTATATCCTAATCCAGCTTTATATGATCTAAACTGATTGTAACCGTACATATGGCCTCCGAAAGAAAGCACGCCCATTTTCAAGGGAACCGCAACTGCTATTCCTTGACTTTGAAGTTCTTTGAGTAAGAATCGATTTTCATAGGAAAGTCCAACAGTGATCTTCTCCACATCGGCTAAAGCCCCAGGATTGTTATGAAATCCCCAAACGTCATTATTGCAAACGGATGCATTCGCCATCGACATAGATTTACCTCCTGACGGAACCCATCCTTGTGCGTAAGAGAATTGGAACAAACCAATCAATAAACCACTTAAAAGTAACTTCAGCATTTTTTTATCAATCTGTCCTTAGCCTTAATAATTTTGTCGTTGTAATAGTCCTTCTCCTCCACAAAATGCCATGATTTACCATCATCGCCAGACATTGCATAAATAAATTCTTGGCTTCCTTCTAATCGAAATTCAGTTTCGAGAACTCCCAGAAATTCATATTTAACGTGGATATTGTCACCGTCCCAATTTGTTTCTTTGATGGCACCGTCTTGCAAAAACAACGAACCAACGCCGACCTCTAAATCAAATCGATCAATGAACACATTGTCTCCGAGATCTTTGTAGTAACGAACAACCTTCGGATGTGTGAACTCGACATAGGTAATAATAATGCCTTCGTTTCTCGCTTCAATATATTTATTTTTTGCTTGATTTAAGGAGTCCTCCTGAGTTGAATTCAAGGAACACGATCCAATGGCAAATAGTAGGATAAAAAGGCAGAGATGTTTCACAGTATGAATATAAGTAAAATTGAACATTGAATGCTCTTTCTTTCGGATTTAACGGTGGAGATTGCTTTGTTTCACTTCGCGTCTACTTCTCGGTGGTATGTAAAACTTCTTACTTTCAGAGTGTAGGGGGTATAAGTTCAGTTTTCAATTACATTTACGATAGATTATCAATTCATCAACATAATTATATGAAAGAGGTAGCACTACTAATTCTTTTCAATGCTTTACTGAATACTGTTAATTCCCAATCACAGATACAGTATTACGACAGTGGAAAGGTTAAAGAAGTTGGGTAGCTTGAGAATGGAATACTGACTGGGTTAAAAAGCTATTATGAAAATGGTGAAATCAGTCGCGTTGCTGATTTTACAGATGAGAAGGCTACAGGTGAATGGAAAATCTATCATGAAAATGGTGAATTGTATCAAGAAAGGCTGTGGAAAATGGGAAAACTTATGAAAGTAACATCATGCTTTGATAACAAAGGAAATCCATTGAAGCTTGACACGTTAAAAAACGGGAATGGAAAGGTTTATTATTACTTTGAAGATGGCGTTCTAGACATAACGGTGAAGTATAAAAAAGACCTCGAGCAATAATACTTCCCGCTGAACCATTCTCCTTTATAGTCCTATCTGAATATCACAAAAGTACTACCTGCCATTATCAGGGTTACGTACAGTGTTTATCACGTTGAACTATTTTACTCAAGTAATCCCGACATCAATGTTGCCAAATCCCAATGTAAGAAGGAACACATTTGAAAAGCGAAGTGTTCATCGCATAAACTAAGAATGTAAATGGAGTCTTGGGCCTACCAAAATCAAATATTTAAACAGCGAAGATCAAATCGTATCTTTGTATAAAATTTAGCAATGAAACCAGTCACTCTTCTGATAACCCTATTATTGTCAGCAATATCTTGGTCACAACAAACAAATGAAACTGTTGACATTGATGGTGCAAACAGAACTTTCGTTCAATATTTACCAGTAGGGTTTGATGCTACAATCGAGTCACTTCCAGTTGTATTTATCCTTCATGGAATTGGAGATCTTTCAACAAACCTTGTAAATGCAGGGTTCGACCAAATTAGTGATACCGCCAGATTTATAGCAATTTACCCTCAAGGCGAGAAAATTATATTCGGACATACATCATGGAACAATGGAACCTTACTGGCATCATCATCGAATGATTTTGATTTCTTCGATGCCCTTATAGACGATATGATCCTAAATCACAATGCTGATCCGACTAAAATTTACATTGAAGGATTTTCAATGGGCAGTATAATGGCCTATAAATTAGCTTGTGAACTAAACAATCGGGTCGCTGCAATTGGTGCTTTATCGGGAACAATGTCGACTGAGGATATTACACATTGCGCTCCAAGCTATATTACTCCGGTTATTCACTTTCACGGAACACTGGATCCAATAATATCCTTTGCTTCAGGTGCCTTACCGTCATTAAGTTTAGTGCCGGAAACGCTTAACTTTTGGATCAATGCACATGGTTGCTCAACGACGGCAGATTCAACGCAAATCATTGACTCAACGATTGATGATCTCAAAGTTGACCGCTTTGTATATCAAACATGTTCTCAGCCCAATGCACTTGAGTTCTGGAGAGTAAATGGAGGTAGTCACAATTTTTTCGCTCAACCGGATAATGACTTTTCTGAATCCATCGAATGTTGGAATTTCTTGCGTCAATGGTAGCATTCAAACCCAGTTCAAGCAGGAATAGAAAAATTAACATCGAATGGAATTTTGATTTCATCTATCTCGACAGAAAAGGAATTTGAAATTACTCCAAAGGAGGAAGATGTGCTTGAAGTCTATTCAACGGCAGGAAAACTACTACATTCCCAAAAGGTAAAAGCCAAATTGACAACTATAGATTTAAGTGGATTGAGACCAGGAATTTATGTTTTGAAATTGAATTCATTGCCTCAAGTTTCACAAAGAATAGCGCTTCAATAAATCCTTGAATTCCTTTTCGTTGGATTCTAAATAACCTTCCATTTCGTAAGAAAGAAGATCTATTATTTTAAGTATTTCTGGATACTGAATAGCTTCCACTGTATGGAATCGCGCTTTCTTTCCTATGATTTGAACTTCATCAAATTGCCTATCATTATTGATTCTGACAAAAACCTTATCGTTGGAAAGTTTTCTGTATTGAGGAAAGTCGATACCTTTGTTGAACATAATACTAAATTAGAGAATGTTCACGAATAAAACACACGAAGAAGCTACCAATAGGCTCAAAGATGGAGACATCGACGCAGCTATTGAACTTTACACTCAAGCTTTGAGCGAGGCTCCTGATGATTATAATATTATCTCAGATCGAGGTGTGGCGTATTTGCACAAAAACGATAAGCTTCGTTGTTTTGGCGACTTTAACCGTGCGATTAAATTACAGCCTAATTATTCATACCGCTATGCATCAAGAGCATTTGCTAAAAAGCATTTTGGTGATATGGAAGGTGCTATTGAAGATTATGAAAAGGCTGTTGATTTGGATCCAGAAGATGCCATAGCTCAGAATAACTTGGGTATGTTACTTGAGGAAATGGGGTATAAAAAGCAATCCCAAGAACGTTTTGCAAGAGCCGATAAATTGTCCGAGCAAGAAAATGGTTTACTTGATGTAATGGATGATTTAGAAGCAACTGACGCACCATCTCAACCTTCAGCGTTAACCAATCAAGAAGCGGCGCAAGAAGTTGAGCATCTCGATGAGAATTCAAAAGAGTCAGAATCGGGTTCAAAAGAATTTAAGAAAGTGTTTACATCAAAGAACCAGTTCAAAGAATTTATACGATTTATTAGAAACGGATTTAAGATCAAATGACAAAAGCAGAAAAGACAAAATATATCGTTGAGGAATTGGAAAGATTATATCCTGAAACGCCTATCCCACTGGATCATAAAGATTCATACACTTTACTTATTTCGGTTTTACTTTCGGCCCAATGCACTGACAAACGGGTTAATTTGATCACTCCTTCCCTTTTTAACCTTGCCGATAACCCTTTTGATATGGTCAAGTTGACCGTTGAAGAAATTAAGGAAATCATTCGCCCGTGTGGACTTTCACCACGCAAATCTCAGGCGATATTTACTTTGTCTGAAATGTTGATTGAAAAGTACGACGGTGATGT
>JABSPC010000687.1 GCA_013215515.1 Crocinitomicaceae bacterium | reverse complement strand
TGCCTTGTCGTAATCCTTCTGATCCATAAAGACATTCCCCAACTCAAAATACGCTTTCGCTGATGGCTCTTTAAGAATCGATTCCGTTAAATACGTATCGGCGCTATCTAGATCGCTTTCATTTCTATAGGAGTTCAATCCTTTCAAGAAAAGTTCATTTGCGTCTTGGATGTACTTCTTGTCATTGTCTAAAAATGCAAGAACCATGTTCCCTTTAAAAAGGTCAGGTTTTGTCAGAATTACAGGGATTCGTTCCGTTCTTAATCTTTTATTAATCTCTTCAGCAGGGTCTCCACAACTGTTTAAAAGATTAATACTAACAAGTAATACGGTTAACGATGCGAACTTTTTCATGGGAGGTCATTTTCATTAAAAATAATCATAAGTCTTTAAACAGACGACATTTAGACAGCTCGATTTATTATTCGTAGGATTTACTCAAAAAAGCGTTCGTTGTTCTTCACCATTCTTCTCATTAATGGACTCGGTCGGTATCTGTCTTCCCCATATTCAGCAAACATCACTTCAAGTTTAGACAGAACAGTTGACAATCCGATTTCATCTGCCCATTTCAAAAGACCTTTTGGATAGTTTACTCCTTTTGTCATTGCTAGATCAATATCTTCTTTTGTTCCAATGTTTAAGAATACCGCATCTACGGCTTCGTTAATTAACATCACAAGGATTCTATCAAAGATTACTTCTCCTGCTTCCCTATCTTCATTCGGCTTAGGATTAACAGCGCCTTCTCTATAATCGAAATACCCTTTTCTTGATTTACGGCCTAAGTATCCCGCTTCCGAATATCTCTTTTGAGTAAACGATGGTTTGTATCTTGGATCGAAATAAAAAGCAGTAAACACAGTTTCCGTCACTGTATAGTTGACATCATTCCCGATGTAATCCATTAAAGTAAATGGTCCCATTCTAAAACCACCAATTGAAGTCATTGCCCAATCGATTGTTGCGAAATCCGCGATTCCTTCTTCGTAAATTCTCAAAGCTTCTCCGTAGAAAGGTCGCGCTACACGGTTCACGATAAACCCAGGCGTGTCCTTACAAAGTACGGTTACTTTACCCCATCCATCAATAAGTGAACGAGATGTGTTCAAAGTCTCTTGAGAAGTTTGAACAGCCGGAATAATTTCGACCAACGGCATTAATGGCGCCGGGTTGAAGAAGTGAATTCCGATAATATTACTCGATTCATTCAATACAGCACCAATTGAAGCAATGGATAATGAGCTCGTATTGGAAGCGAGAATACACCCTTTCGGTGTGATCTCCTCTAATTGCTTAAATACTTTTGATTTGACATCTATATTTTCAACGATCGCCTCAATAACAATCCCGCATTCTTTGAAATCGTGAATATCTTGACTATACGTAACATTGGCAATTGTTGAATCCGCTTGCTCTTGTGTAATTCTCTCTTTCTCAACCAAACGATTCATGATTTTTAATAATCCGTCGTTTGAGCGTTTCAAAATTTCATCATTCAAATCGACAAGGACAACTTTATGTCCATTTTGTGCAGCGACTTGAACAATTCCTGATCCCATTGTTCCCGCTCCTAATACTCCTACTACCATATTTTATCGATTGTTTGATTTTTTTGATTACCCGATTGTTCGATCGCTTATAATTCTATTTCCCTGTGAATTCTGGCTTTCTCTTTTCTAGAAATGACGCTACACCTTCTTCGAAATCTGAGGTTTTACCTGCTTCCGTTTGTAATTTCTCTTCAACGTCCAATTGTGCGTTTAGATCATTCGACCAACTTGCGTTCACTGCTTTTTTCGTTAAGCCCAACC
>JABSPC010000686.1 GCA_013215515.1 Crocinitomicaceae bacterium | reverse complement strand
GACCCAATTGTTCAATCCCAAAATGCGTATTGAGCATTATAGACTGCGCTCTTGTCAATATTGAACTGCCCTCGTTGATATGCGTCCAGCGCGTTTGCACCAACCCCACTTCTGGATCTTGAAACGGGCCTAAAGTCTGTCTTAAAAACTGTGAATCTGGAATGAAGTCGGCATCAAAAATTGCGATGAATTCTCCTGCAGCCGTTTCCATCCCATGCGCTAGAGCACCAGCTTTGTAAGCAATTCGGTCCTCTCGTTGGATCTGAATAAAACGAACCGAATCCTGATTGAGCTTGCCGATAAACTCCTTTATAATAGCGCTGGTTTCATCCGTTGAATCGTCCAATACTTGAATTTCTAATTTGTCTTTAGGGTAATCCAGTTTGGCCACGGTCTCCAGAAGCCTATGAACGACGTACTTTTCATTATAAAGAGGCAATTGAACAGTAACCATAGGAAGCTTCGTCTCATCAAGTTGATTCGAATTCGGCTTGCGCTTACCAAACGATAGGAACATCAAAATAAGTTCCTGGAATACATGTATAAACAACAATGCGTTGATTACTACCCAAATATAGAATATGATGTTAGCCACGTTCATCAAAATTAGCATTTCGATTGAAAAACAAGGGAAGGATGAAGAGATCCATTACATACGCCATTCCAATTCCGACCAAAAATATCCACGCAAAAGGTCGAATCCATTCAAAATTAGAAAATGCTAAAGCGATAAATCCAACGGCCAAAACCGTTGAAGTCACAAAGATGGGGAAGATGTGCAAATTGCCGGAGTACTTGTCGTTCTGTGTGATAATGTAAATTGAATCATCGACGCAAATCCCTACCAAAATGGATAAGAAAAAGAGAGTAAGCGGCGTAATAGCAATTCCTGCGAAGAACATAATCGCGAGGGTTGCGAGAACGGGTAATAAATTCACAATCACGAGGCCAATACTTTCTCTGATCGATTTCATAAAGAGAAAGGTCATTAGGCTTGCAAACACTATCCCGATTCCAATTCCAATCAAAATTTTGATGGTGAAAGAATACGAACCCTTGTCCGAAATATAGTCACGACCTGTTAATTCAAAGCGCATTTCATTGTCCGAATATTTGGCTAAAATCTTTTCAAAGCGCGCGTCTCGCTCCATTGACTTTTCGAGTTCTGAATCATCAATTCCAAAAATGATTTTCGCAGTTCTATTGTCTGTCGATAAAATACCATCACCTCCGAGGAATGGCTTGAATCGCTCCAACTCTTTCTTCCTTTTTTCTGAAATAAAATTTGGAATCATGAAGGCTCCGGATTGACCATTTCGTAAAAATCGATTGTATCTTTTTGATAATAACGTTGGACTATTAATGAACTTAGGATTGTACATCTTTTTGATCTCCCTCTCCAGCCTTTCTAGCTTTTTCAGTTTTTCTGCTGACCAAAAATATTGATCCATTATATGAATTGCAACTTCCAATCTTTTGGCCCCAAAGAACTCCTTCCTTAAAATTTCTACCGCTTCCGTTTGGGTCGTTTCTTTAGTTCCCAAAGCATAATCGGAAGTGTCAATTTTGAACAAGGAAATTACTCCAAATAGAATTCCAGCTAAAGCTCCCAACAAGCCGATTTGCACTAGTTTTCGATTCTTGGTTACTCCATTTTTAATTCGATTGTGCGCCTTGTTTAGGAAATTAAGATTCGATCGTTTGATCATCAATTTGTTTTTAGTCAACAGATGAACGACAACGAAGCGGCTGTTCAAATACGCAATTAAAACTCCCACAATCGCGACTAAAGACAGGTAAAAAAGATGATCGTTTTCAGAAAGAGTTAGAAATACTACAAAGCCAATAATATTGGTCAATGATGTAAATAGCATCGGTCTTTTCACCCGCTTCAGAATACTCGCCTTCAATTCATTATCGTCTTTCGCATCAGCTGCCAACTGATTTTGATGGTACATTAAATGCATAACATCCGTGAAGGACAAAACGATAACTATACATGGAATTGTAATCATATAGGCACTAAACCCAATATCGAGAGCCAACATGAATAGCAATGTAGTGGCAAGATTACTGGCAATTACAAGTCCAATTAACAACAGCCCTTTGAGCGACTTGGTTAGAATAAAAAAGCTTAAAAGAATCAAAAATGAACTAATAACCGCAAGGAAAATAGAATCTTTTCGCATCATTCGTTTCATCCCCTCCTTGATTACATCGTATTGTACATAATGAACTTTAATGCCATTCTTTCTAAATTCAGATTTTTCAAATTGCTCCATTGAAGCAGCCGATATTCCATTGTTCGACCCCGTTTTTAGATGCAATAAAGCATACCGCTTATTCTTTGAAATGAATTTCTTGGTAATGTCTTTGAATCCATCAATTTTAGACATTCGTTTGTTAAAAGCAGCTCTATCATTGATGTCTAGAAACCGGTCTCTCCTTACCAAAAGCAATCCTTTTCGAGGGTACGCCAAATTGGTAATATTCGATACACCTTCAATTTCATCTAGGCTCTTCCAAAAAGATGAAATGTCCGCTAGTACGTTGAAATCCTCAAAGCTTTTCCACCCTTTCTTATTTTCTAGAATGATTACCGTCTCGTTTTTTTTCTTGACATAAAACTCCTTTTGAAGTTCCTCGTATTCCATCAGGTCTTTTTCAGAACCCAAATTATAACCACTGACATCCGCATCAAACTCCAGCCGTCGTGAAGAATAAAACCCAAATGCTGTTAGCAGGATTAAAAGGAGTACTATGACAATCGACTTACTTTTCATTCATTAGATCTTTCAGAAAAGGCTCTATTTTATTCGCTATAATGGTGTGTCCTCGTTTATTCGGGTGACTGTCGTAGGGCAAGTTTGTCAATTTTTTACTCTTAAAATTGAAGTCGGTTTTCAGGGTAGGAATACCACCGAGTCCAGATCGCAACGTTTTTACATCTTTATTGAAATCAAGGAAAATAACCGCGAATTTAACCCCTTGCTTTTTACAGATTTCATGCATTTCTTTAATGAGACACTCGGTGACCTCCAACCCATCATTCTTCCCATCCTGATAATTATCGTACGCGGACTGGAACCAATTCATTGAAGCCAACCATTCACGACCTGCCATGTTTGAGTACAGATCATCCCAGTGCTCAAATTGGATGTCTAAATCGCATTTCAATTTGTAAGGGAACCGCGCGGATTTCATTTGATTGCTCACGTTTGACGAAGATCTTTCATACCCTATCTTTAAATTTGAACGGTATTGTTGTGAAAGACAATTTCGCATAAAATGAACCGTCGAGAAATTAAGTAAAACAGCCTTGAGTTTTCCTCTTTTAAGCTCTTCTTTCAGTTGCATTAAAGATTGAACTGTGCCGTACCCAATCACTCCAGAATTCCGTATACTATTCTTTGGAAATTGCTTTTGAATGAGCGCCGGAAAATTCTGATCGTCGTTGACACCATAGCCATACGTAAAGGAACACCCGAGGAAAAGCACGTCCGGCGATTCAGGATTTTCGTTCCCAGGAACCAAGCGATGATTTCCCTTCTCGTGGTTTGCCACAAAATTCACCTTCTTATTTAATGTAATTGAATATCGCCCTGGATTCAGTTGAACCCCTAAGCTATTATGTCCAACAAATGCATTTTTTGGCGAGGATTTAATTGAATAATCATCGTTGTGAAAATGACTGTATCCGAGAATTCTAAGCGCAATTTCAAAACACAATAACAGCATCAAAGGGTAAACAATGACCCATTTAAGAGGGATCTTGAGCTTGTTATTCATGACTCAAATTTAACAATTCAATTGGCGAACGCATTGTTTGACTTGATTTTTCACTTTTTTTTCTAAATCTTAAATTGCAGTCGTTCACTCAATTACAAGGACATTTTAGAAGCTGAAAACTACTCTTATAGTTGTATAACTAAGTTCTTAGTTATGTGTTTGTTTTATCAATAAATCATTACACAATGAATGAATTAACGAAAGCAGAAGAACAAGTCATGCAAGTTCTATGGGAAATCAAAGAAGGCTTTGTAAAGGACATCGTCGCGAAGTTCCCAAACCCGAAACCGGCATACAATATGGTCTCAACAATTATTCGAATTCACTACTGTCCGATAAAACTTTTTGAAAAGCGAGAAATCCTCTAAAGGAAGTCCCGCTTTAATGTAATTTGGTTTTGGAAAACAAAAATTACATGAATAAAAGTACCCACTTTTTTG
>JABSPC010000685.1 GCA_013215515.1 Crocinitomicaceae bacterium | reverse complement strand
GTCGCTTAATGGTGAGGATCCAATAAGATGTTTTAAGATATGATACGCGTCCGAAGAATAATAATTTTTCCTTTGTATATCTAGGAGATTGATGAGACTATCGTAAGGTGAGTCATCCTTCGCCGCTATTGTTAAAAAGGAATGCTTTGTTTCTTCATAATCTGAAGTTGCTATACCCATGATTTTAAAAGAGGATTGATCGAAATTCAGGGTGATGATTAAATTCGAATCGAAAATCAGTGTTGCAAGTCCGTCAGGTCGATTTCCCTCCCATATTCCACTTAGAGATATCAAGCCTTGTTTATATATCATTTTTCCTTCACCATCCGGCGTAAGATTCAGTTTACTAAAGCTTCCCACATATTTAGATTCATCCCCAAAAGATATCGTTCCTTGGTTACCCCTCTTTTCTCCTGATGAATTACGTTGATAGGTTATATCCGTAATATTATTCCTAATTTTGTTGGCTTGTTTGCTAGAAAAGAATGAGATAATTCCCAGTACAATATTTGTCTGCAAAAATCTCTGCTTCCAATCTGATTTAGGGGGGGTTGATAAGCGTGACTGTGTAATATCTATTTCCTCACCCTTTTCTGATGCATTCTCTATAAGCACTTCTGGATCTATTCGTTCAATCGGAAGAAACAAGGGGTCAGCTTTTATTGGCACCTTTTCTTGGTGTCTTTCCAGCTCGCTATTGAGAATCTTTATAAATGGGATATTTTGATAGTTGTCTTGTATATAACCGTTAAGGGTTGTGTTACGAAATTTGTGCGTTGTTAACAGGTCGACAGCTTTTTTGTCACACATTAACAGAGCCAATAGACGAATTACGTTTGTTTTATTATGCCATTTTTTAGATAACTGGACTATTTTAGTTAGTATCTTTGTCTTATCCGTATCCGTTCCTAAGTACATGACGTTGAGCAGAAGGTCTTCTGCATCGCGTACATCCCTATCACTTGAATTTGAACCATCAAATACGACACTAATGGCCTTAGTAAAATTTGATTTGTTGATTTTACCGCGTTTAAGATCTGCCACAGAAGGCAGCGTAAATCTTGATATTCTTTCGATTTGCAGTTCACCCATCTCGTCTTCATTATAGAATGAGAGAGATGGGTGTTGCAAGGTAGTGGATTACCGCATACTGTGTTTGTACAGTATGCGGTGGCGAATTAGAGTTGATATACCTAGGTTGTTTTGTATAAATTACTTACTACTAATGTCCCGCTTCCATCAGATAGATCATGTTTATTTAACGTTGGTTCTTGTTCAGTACCGACTTTACTAAAAGAGGTAAATTTATGTTTCTTGTAAGGTCTCTTTTTGAATCCAAGACCTGGCTGTCCAACTTTATCAACTGCCCAGCCATTTTTCTTTGCTGCGGCTAAAACTGACATTTGCAATGCTTCTTCATTTCCATTCAACTTCGTAATATCACTATCCTTAAACTGTACAATAACGATATATCCATTTTCATACCCATAATCATTTCCAAAACCAGTACGTTGTTGAGCATAATGGAGATCTACGTTTATCGCTCCTGTAGATAGTTTAACACTAACATTTGTCTGAGATTGTGAGCGTTGAATATCGTATAGCTTACCTCCAATCGTAGATACCTTTTCTCCAGCAGGATCAATATCTACGAGATTTGAGTCTATTTCAGCTTGTTTATTTTCTGAACTATTTTGTATCAATGTAGCCGCGGTTTGTTGTGCTTCGCTACTAATTGGTGATTTAGGTTTTTCAGCAGTGTGTTTTGGGTCGACATTCGATGCGCTAGACGAGGAACTTCTTCTTCCTGGAGAACTGGAGCTAGGGCTAGAAGAAGGTGAAGATGAAGTATTTTCAAGTGTCAATTCATCAAAGGTAAGGATATTTCCATTCTTACCTTTATATCGCGTAAAAGATATAAAATAACCGTTCTCATCAGTAAATCTAAATGTTGCTGAATCACTTTTTTTATGAAATACCCTAACCGTTTTCATTTTACCTTCATATTTAATTTTAGTCCAATAATTCTTTTCGGGTATTTTATCAAACGTTAAACTATCTTCATCACTTTTAGAATCATCTACTTTCTTAACGGATGTTTGATCAAGACCCTGTCTTGTATCACCATTCGATGCGCTAGACGAGGAACTTCCTCTTGGAGAACTGGAGCTAGAGCTAGTAGATGTAGCGCTTTTTTGTTCATCTGCATTCGATGCGTTAGACGAGGAACTTCTTCTTGGAGAATTGGGGATAGGGATAGGGATAGGAGAAGGTATATCAAAAGTTTTTTGTTCATCGCTCTCGGGTAAATTACGTTCGGTAGGTTTTGTACTTGTGATTACAATATGACGCTTGAAATTTTTAGTTAGATAGCAAACATTTCCTGAGGTATCTGTTGCTTTCCAGCCTACAAGAAAACCATCATTATCAACGAGCCTTTCATCAATTGTATACTCTATCCCTTTATTATTGTTAAATTTGTAACCTTTTACGAGATCCTTTGCATGTAGGCGCTTATTTTC
>JABSPC010000684.1 GCA_013215515.1 Crocinitomicaceae bacterium | reverse complement strand
TTGCAGATTGTATTGGATAACAATATTATCAATGGAGGAGAATATCAAATCAATGATGGGATCAAAGGTATGATGGCCAAAGGAAAGGTGTTTAAAACAGGAGAAGTTGATCAATGGATGGATTGCGGAAATAAAAAAGTGACCGTTGAAACCAATGCTCGAGTTCTGAAAAATGAATTTGAGAAAGGAGTAAACAATATTCATGAATCTGTTATTACATCTAACTCGGTAATTGTTCAACCTTGCTTTATTGGTGAGAATGTTGAATTGGAGAATGCTGTTGTTGGTCCCTTTACATCAATTGGAGCAGGATCAAAAATTACAAATAGTGTGATTTCAAATTCAATTATTCAACAGGAAACCCGTATTTCGAATAGTGTACTAAAAGACTCAATGATAGGTTCAAAAGTAGCGTACAACGGTTTGGCGCGTGATTTGAGCCTTGGAGATTATTCCAACGTCAATGAATAAGCCATTTTTATATATAATCCTGTCCGTTTTTCTTATCACTGCTTGTGGTACTAAAAAAGAACTGACAGAATCTCAGCCTACCATCTCTAAGGCGGACCATCCTTATATCCAGTCTTTCCATGAAGGGCTTCGTTTCAAAACGAAAGGAAGAATAGAGGAGGCAATTGCAAAGTTTGAATTTTGCTTGACGGTTAGAACCGATGATGACGCTGTGTACTACGCTTTATCGAAACTTGAATTACAACGAGATAATCCCGATAAATCAGCAGAGTATATTTTAAAAGCTGCTGAGATTGACCCTGTGAATACATGGTACATTCAGGAATTGGCTTATATGTATTTCGAGCGTGAAGATTACCCGAATTCCGTAACCAACTTTAAAAAACTTGTTGAAATTGAGCCAAAGAGTATTGATTGGTTATACGGATACGCCGAAGCTTTGGTTCGAAATGACCAAGAAAAAGATGCTATTGAGATTCTTAATCAAGCCGAAGATCAAGCAGGAAAACATCCGCAATTTTCTCTTCAAAGATTCCAGCTATATATGGACATGGAGGATATGGAAAGTGCAGAAGATGAGTTAAAACAAGCGCGTATTTCATTTCCTACCGATGTAAACATCATAGCCAATTTGGTGGATTTCTATTTTAAAACGAATCGTGAGGAAAAAGGAATTGCGATGTTGAAAGAATTGGTTATTGCCGATCCTGAAAATGGAAAAGCGCACTTGGCATTAGCAGATTTTTACCAGCAAAAAGGGGATATGCCGAAGGCCTATGTAGAATTACGCGCCGCATTTTCATCTACTAAACTGGATGTTGATACCAAGGCAAAATTAATGATCAGAGTGCACGAAGTAGAGTTCAATATTGATCCAGAGATGTATGAACTTCTTGATATTTTGATTGAGGTTCATCCAGAAGAAGCAATTGTATATTCTATTCAAGGTGATTACCGTTTAACAGCAAAAGACGAAACGGGTGCATTGGAAGCATACAAAAAGGCACTGTCGTTTAACAAGGACAAATATCCAATTTGGAATCAAGTAATGATCATGGAATACCAAGCTGGACAATACGAGGAGTTATACGCTCATAGCACTGAATGTTTGGAATTATTCCCAACAATGACTACCGTTTATCTCTTGAATGGCTTGAGTGCAAATCAAATTAAAAAATACGACGAGGCTATTGAGACCTTGAGTTATGGTATTGAAGTTGTGCTAAACGATAAAGAATTGCAAGCCGAGTTTAGAGGTCAAATTGGAGAAGCGTATTTTGGTAAAAAGAAATACAGCGCCGGTATCGACAACTACAAACAGGCAATTGCTCTTGATCCTCAAAGTACATTGATCAAAAACAATTTTGCAATCCAATTAGCAGATTCAAAGCAAGAATTGGATTTGGCCCAATCACTTTCTACACAAGTTACTGTAGACTCTCCAAACAATGCCATTTATCAGGATACCTACGGATGGGTTTTATTCCAAAAAGGAGAGTTTAAAAAAGCGAATGAGAAATTTGAATTGGCGCTTGAATCGGATTCTGAAGATGCAATGATCAATGAGCACATGGGCGATGTTCTTTTCAAACTTGGTAAGGTGGAGGATGCTCTCAAGTATTGGGAGATAGCTAAAACTTTAGGCTCTACTAATTCAGTTTTAAAGTCAAAAATAACGGAGAAAAAGTATTATGATCCGATTGACTAAATACGGTATATTGCTCTTCTGCGGGCTAATGATAATTGCTTGTTCTAAGAACAACACCGAGGGCAATGTTAAACTTCCCAAAATGAAGGATGCCGAATTAGTTCAAGCTTTAGACACGTTATCAGGTTTAGAGTATAGTTCATTTTATTCTAAAATTTCAACGAAATATTCGGATTCATCTCTAAACGTATCTTTTAAAACATCGCTTCGAATAAGAGCAGATAGCGCTACGATTATGACTATTTCATATGCTCGAATTCCGTTCGTTAACGCTTTGATTACAACAGATTCAGTACAAGTGTCCAACAAGAAGGACAAATGCTACATAAAAGAAAGTATCAACTTTATTAAAGAAAAATTTGGCGTAGAGTTTAGTCTGAAAAATATTGAAGAATTGATGATGGGACTTCCTTTAGATTTTGATTCAGAGCATAAATATTTTCAAATGGAATCTGATGTGGGTTACACTTTATGCAGCCATAGCAAGAGGGATCTTAGGAAAATTAAAAATGGTGAATTGAACGTGGTTGCACTATTTTATACCTTATCTCCAGATTTGGATCAATTGACTTCTATGACAGTTCTAAGTCCAGAAAACAACACAGAAATAACCGTTAATTATAAGACGAGAGAACGTATTGATTCAATCTTGTTCCCCAAGTTGGTTGAGATTCGAATTGTAACTCCAGCACAAGAAATAAAAATTGACATGGAGTACAAGAAGACCCGTGTAAACAAAGTTGAGCAGATTCATTTTGTAATACCTGAAAGTTATGGAAAGTGCGAATAGATTAATTGTTGTAGCGATTTTATTGTGGGCGGGATTCTCGTTCGGTCAGACTTCAAGTGATAAATTAAAGAAAGAACAGGCACGGCTTGAAAATAAAATTGACGATACAAGAATGTTGCTCCGTAAATCAAAGGATAACACAAAGTCATCGTTGAATGAACTTAAGGTTATCGAAAATCAGATAAGTTTTAGAGAACAATTACTTAAGAATTACGACAATCAAATTCGAAGTGCGGAACTTAAAGTTGAAACAAAAGAAGACCAAATAGCGACCTACAAAGCAAAAGTAGAACGCTTGAAAGAACAATACAAGAAGCTAATTTTATTCGCGTATAAGAATAGAAGCAAATACGGTAAATTGATGTTCATTTTTTCATCAAAAAGCTATTTCGAAGCGATGAAAAGAAACAATTATTTAAAGCGTATTGCTGAAGTTCAGCGAAATCAATTCATAACAATTAAACAACACCAAGATTTGATAGGTCAAGAGATTGGGTCTATAAAAAAGGAGAAACAACTCAAATTGGCTGTTATTTCAGATAAGAAAGAAGAGCGAGCGGCTATTGAATTGGACCGCTTAAAGCAAGAAGGGATATACAAAGAGTTCAAGAAAGAAGAAGAAGAGATTCTAGCTCAACTTAGGAAGGTTCAACGGGACCGACAAATAATGAAGGTGCAGATTGCCTCGGCTATTCGAAGGGAAATTGCAGCAGCCGAAGCCAAGCGATTGGCACTTGAAGCAGCCGCGCGGAAAAAGAACGAAACGACTGCATCTACAGAAGCAACAACGAAAGTAGAAACGATCACGTTTAAGGAAACGGCTAAAGCCACCGCGCTGAGTAAAAGTTTCGAAGGAAATAGAGGTAAGTTGCCATGGCCTGTGGATAAGGGGAGTGTAACGGAGAAATTTGGAAAGAATGCCCATCCAACGCTGAAAAACGTGACCACCAACAATAGGGGCATTGATATTAGCACACCAAAAAAGGCGCACGTGAAGTCCGTATTCCAAGGGGAGGTTACGAGTGTTTTGAACATTCCAGGGGCCGGAAAGGTTGTGATTATTAAACACGGGAACTACAGAACGGTTTACAGTAATCTTCAGGACACTTATGTTAAAGCAGGAGATAAAGTGAAAACGAAAGATTTGATTGGATCACTGTTGACCAAACCGGGTCAATCAATGTCGGTTGTTCACTTCGAAATACATAAAGTTAGTGGTAACAATGTAACGTGTTTGAATCCCTCTTTGTGGGTGGCTCAATAAATTAGAACTAACAATTTTTTGATTTTCAGCATCTTCAGAGTTGTATTTTATTCTTTGGCTTTCATATAATGCCTTCACAGATTGTTAAATTTCATTGAAATTATACTAGCCTAAGTTAAAATTCGGAAAACTTGAAGCCCATAATCGTATGTGTAACGTGGTGTGTTAGCTTTTAAAAAGTGTTCCATAATCCAATAACGACAGGGTGTTCAGAGTGTTTTAAGATTCTTTTTTTTATCGATTGAACAAAAATGTCCTATATCGTTTCCGTTCATCACCATTTTCGTTGCCTTCCTGTATTCTGAGTTATTTCAGGATGGAATTACCTATTTTAGTTGTATTCTCGCAGTATATACACACTTAATACAATATTATTATGAAAATTATCAAATTATGCCTCGTCGTAGGTATAATATTGCTCACCTCTCTTTCTTTTGGGCAATATTATTACTTAACGAGTTCAGGTGATACTCCTGGAGGCTTAAATCAAGACCCAGCTTTACCAGATGGAAGTGGCCAAGTAGCAGGATGGACTTCGCTTTTAGGACCGTCAGTTGGAACACCAACTTGGTCTGCGAATCAAACTATTCCATTTACATTTAACTTTAATGGAGCGGTAGTAACTGACTACAAAGTCTCTTCAACGGGAGTTTTAACATTCTCGACAGGAGCAGTACTGGTTCCAGGTGGTGCACCAGCATCATTACCAGACGCATCAATTCCTGACAATTCAATTTGTGCTTGGGGTCTTGAAGCTTCAGGAATAAACGATCATGTTTCTATTAAAACGTTTGGTTCAGCAGGAAGTCAACAAGAGTGGATTCACTTTAGTTCTTGTACAAATGGAACTATCGGTTGGTCGTATTGGTCAATCGTTCTTGAAGAAGGAACGGATAATATTTACATCGTTGATCAAAGAAATACTTCTGGAACGGGAGCATTGAGTATTGGAGTCCAAATTGATGGAACTACTGCGATCTCAGATCCTGCTTCACCAAGTGTGGACGCAACTGCAGGAGGTGATGTCAATAGCATAGATGATTTATATTATACATTCTTCTATGGAACTCAACCAGCAAACGAAGTTGAACTTTTGTCATTTGATATGTTATCATATATCGGTGTTGGAGTAACTGACATCGAAGGAACAGTTAAAAACTTAGGTTCTTCTCCAATAACTACTTTGACTGTTACATGGGATGATGGAACAGGTCCATACATGGATAACATTACTGGATTGAACATTCTTTCTGATGAAGAGTATAGCTTTACTAGCCCAACGCAATTGAATGCAGTTGCAGGAACAGGATACACTATTGATTTAGTTGTTATGATTGCAGGAGATGTTGATTTGTCGAATAATAGCGATCAACAATCTACAGTTGCTTTAACTTCACTTCCTGTTAAATATGTTGTAGGTGAAGAGAAAACAGGTACATGGTGTGGATGGTGTCCAAGAGGTGCTGTTGCTCTAGCTGAAATGGAGTCAGTTCCAGAATTTATTGGAATTGCAGTTCATAACGGATCAAATGATCCAATGGTATTGGATGATTATGATGGGAATATTAATACGTATATTCCAGGTGGATACCCTAAAGGAGGTGTTGATAGAGTTGCGAGTGATAATCCTGCAAACTTCTTAGCAATGCACAACGCACGTGTTGGTGCTATTGTTCCTTGTGATGTGAAAAACGTGACAGCAATTTATAGCGCTCAAACAAATGACATTACTGTTTATGCAGAGTCAGAATGGTTTGGAACGATAGCTGGAGATTACAGATTCTCTCTTGTTATTGTTGAAGACGATTTAATTGGTGACGGATCTTCGGGTTGGGACCAAGTGAATTACTACGATGGTGAGCCAGCAGGAACAATGCAGTTCCCAGCAGGAACTAATAATGATTTTGATTTTAGTACAGGTGGTGATCCAGTTGATCCAGCTTTGTTCGGAGGTTATGATCACGTTGCTCGTTACTTATCAAATGATGATATTTTAGGAGATGCAGGAAGTTTACCAGCAGGTTCAGTTCCTATGGGGATTCAATCTCATACATTTGCTGCAGTTCCAATTGGTACAGTTACAGATGTGAACAAATCACACGCGATTGTTATGATAGTAAACTCTAATACTGGTGAGATTTTGAACGCTACTGAGACAGTTATTACAGGAGACGTTGGAATTAAGGAAATCGCAAATGAATTCAATTTCAATTTATATCCAAATCCAGCCTCTAATAACGTAAATGTTTCTTTCCAACTTAAAAATGCTTCTGATGTAATTATTACTGTTACAAATGCATTAGGAAATGAAGTTATGGTTAGCGATGTTGTCCTTATGAATGGCGGTAAGCAATACCTTACGATTAATGGTTCAAATTTATCTGAAGGTTTCTACTTCGTTAATTTGAACGTTGGTGGTGAGGTTGTTACTAAACGATTGACGGTAGTTCATTAAGAACGAGTCTAATTTCTTAAGAGTGCCTTGGATCTTTCCAAGGCACTCTTTTTATGCCTTGACTTTTGAGAAAGCAACGGGTTGATTTTCGTAAATCCTGGGCTTCAATCGAGAGGTTCGGGATTTTTCTTTTTGGGAAGCTGAGCCTCAAGCGCGATGAAAATAGCACACATAATCCAAATTGGAACGGCTGCTTTGTCCGTATCCAAATAGTTGTTCAAGGTTCCATGAACAAAATAAGCGACGAGCGACAGGATCATTGCGAGCAATAAGGTTCTCGTTTTTTGGTCCTCTGCTGGCCATTTGATGTAAAGTGTAATCGACTTATAAAAGATCGCGGCAACAATAAGCAGCATCGATAATAATCCAAAGAGTCCCATTTCGGAAAGTGGACCTAAGTATTCACTATGCGCATTCCCCATATCTCCATTTGTAGTTGAGATAATTGTCGTGTTTTCCGGCTCTTGAAAGCGTGTGTACTGAAAAGCATAGGTTCCAGGTCCAAAACCAAATATAGGTCGCTCGTTGAACATTTCGATAGCGCATGACCATCTGTTAATTCGTTCGAGATTGGATGCGTCAGTTGTTACATTCGTTGCACTTTGAAGTCTGTCTCCAAACTCTTCGGTTGTGTGTTCAAGCTTATTTCGTTCCAATTCAATTTGGATTCCATCCCATGAAATGAACAAGAATATCAAACCAACACCAGCGAGCATTGCAAGATATCGGAATCGGATTTTAAGTTTGATTACAGCTAGAACCGAAAGCGCGGCAAATAAGCTCAACCACGCTGCTCTTGAAGACGAGTAGTACAATCCAATCAGGGTAATCCCAATTAATGTGATTAGAACCAACTGAACAAGCGGTGAATGCTTTTTTGAAAAATACAATCCACATATCAGAGGCGTAACGAATGCTACAGTAGAGCCGTAAATCGTATGATCTTTAAAGAACGGCCACATTACCCAATGCCCTTCCTGTTCTCCAAACCCGTAGCTTGCGTGAATGATTAAAGTATAGATGATAACAATGGTCATTGCAATACAGAAAAGCCAAAGAAAGCGCTCTATATTCTTCCTTTTTTTAAAGATGATCGGTCCAAATATCAATAGAGGTACGATGAACCATAATCGGGCTAAAAGGAACTTAATAGATACAACTGGATCGGTGCTTGTTATCGAAGTAATGAATGTCCAGAAAAGGTAAAAACCGACGGCCCAAACAATAGGGTTCCACCACACATGAGTCGGAATTATAGCCTTTCGAATTTGCATCATCAGAAGTATGATCATCAAACCAAAGAGGATAGGCTCTGTTGGGAGATACAACCCTATTCCATCTGTGTATTCTTCAATATTTACAGAAAGA